>NZ_UNRE01000009.1:5000-196443 GCF_900537085.1 Agarivorans sp. Alg241-V36
CTTATTGCAGGCTTAGCCAAGCGTGTACTGATTGTAGTGCCGGACGCATTGCAATATCAGTGGCTTATTGAAATGCTACGCCGCTTTAATATGCACTTTAGCTTGTTTGATGAAGACCGCTGCGTGGAGGCCTATGCCGAAGCCGATAACCCTTTTGAAACTGAGCAGTTAGTTTTATGTAGTTTAAGCTTTTTGCGTGGCAATAAAAAACGTTTTGAGCAAGTAGTTGAAGCCGACTGGGACCTAATGATTGTTGATGAAGCCCATCACCTACAGTGGGATGAAGAAACGCCGAGTCGCGAATACCAGATCATTGAAGCTCTTGCTCAAAAGGTAGCTGGGGTATTATTGCTTACCGCAACACCCGATCAACTCGGTCATCAAAGTCACTTTGCGCGTTTAAGACTACTAGATCCAAACCGCTTTTATGACTATCAAGCTTTTATAGATGAAGAACAACACTATCAACCAGTGGCCGAAGCTGCGCAATCTTTGCTAACCAGCGCCCCATTAAACACTGAACAAGCCAATCAACTAAGCGAGCTGTTAAGTGAAAATGACATTGAGCCCTTACTGGCTTTAATTAATGATGCGGGCTCGAGCTACGAGCAACAGCAGCAAGCTCGAGAAGAGTTATTGCAGCACTTGTTAGATCGCCACGGTACTGGTCGAGTATTATTTAGAAATACTCGCAGCGCGATTGAAGGCTTTCCGATGCGGCAATTGGCTAGCTACCCACTCAGCTTACCTAGCCAGTATCAAACTGCATTAAAAGTGCAACAAATGATGCAAGGCAATACAACTGGCGCCAACAACCAACTGATGTACCCAGAAGAGCTGTATCAACAGTTTGAAGGGGAAAGTGAAGGCGAAGCGAGTTGGTGCAAATTTGATCCACGAATCGACTGGTTAGTTGGTTTTCTATTGGCTCATAAACAAAAGAAAGTACTACTCATTTGTGCCAAAGCAGCCACCGCTTTAGCCATCGAAGATGCAGTTCGTACCCGTGAAGGCATTCGCGGAACGGTGTTCCATGAAGATATGTCTTTAATTGAGCGAGATAAAGCAGCAGCCTATTTTGCGCAAGATGAAGCAGGTGCGCAGTTAATGGTATGTTCGGAGATTGGCTCGGAAGGTCGCAATTTCCAATTTGCTCATCATATTGTGCTATTTGATTTGCCAACCAACCCTGACTTGCTGGAACAGCGCATCGGCCGACTAGATCGTATTGGCCAACAAAATGACATTCAAATTCATGTCCCTTATTTGGAAGGCACGCCTCAGCAAACGCTATTGCGTTGGTACCATGAAGGGCTTAATTCCTTTGAGCAAACCTGCCCGGCTGGCTCAGCTATTTTTGCCGAGTTTGGTGAAACCCTCAATGGCTTATTGGGTCAAAATACTCCAGATGAAGCAGAGTTAGACGCCCTCATCAAAAACACCGCCAAACGCTACCATGAGGTAAAGGCCAAATTAGATGCTGGCCGTGACCGTTTATTAGAGATTCACTCAAGTGGTGGTAACAAAGCGGCGGAGCTTATTGAAAAAATACAGGCTGCTGAACAAGACCCACACTTTGTTACCTTTAGCCTACGTTTATTCGACACCATCGGCATCAATCAAGATGACAAAGGCGAAAACGCCCTAGTGCTGCATGCTAGTGAGCAAATGTTAGTACCAACGATTAATGGTTTGCCTGAAGACGGTTGCACTATTACTTATGATAGAGATACCGCGCTTAGCCGAGATGAAATCCAATTAATGTCTTGGGAGCACCCGCTAATTCAAAGCTGTATTGATACAATACTAGGTGCTGACTTAGGTACCACCTCTGTGGCCTTGCTTAAGAACCGCGCCTTACCGGTCGGTAGCCTATTTGTTGAAGGGATCTTTGTAGTAGAAACCAGCGCACCAGCTGAGTACCAAATAGAACGTTACTTACCCGCTACTCCGGTACGTATTCTATTAGATAAGAATGGCGGGAACTTGTCTGACAACGTGAATTTTGAGCAATTCAACCAGCAACTTTCTGCGGTAAATCGTCACTTAGCAGCCAAGCTAATTAGCGCTTCTCAAGCCCAGATACATCCTTTACTTGCTCAGGCAAACGAACTCGCTCAACAACAGTTAAGCAGTATTGTTGAACAAGCAAGTAACAATATGAAGCAAAGCTTAAATGCAGAGCTTGAGCGCCTTGAAGCCCTAAGCGCAGTAAACCCAAGCATTCGTAAAGATGAATTAGATACCTTGCGAAGCTTGCGTGACAATGCGGGGGACTATCTGCAAAAAGCCCAAGTAAAACTCGATGGCCTACGGGTAATATTAGTATCGCATAATTAGAGTCTGTTGATCTTTCGAGCTGGTTTTTGTGGCTTATTGATACAAAGCAGAGGCTTTAATGTGTAGCTAGTCTACATGAGAAGCTGAAACGCAGTAGACATGAACCACAAACGCTGCCCGAAGGATTCGCTAAAATCGTTTTATGCCATGTTAAGTTGAATTTAAGGCAAGGCGTATTTACCTAGAACGACTAGGCAATACACGCCTTGCCGCGTCTAAAACGATTTTTCTCCAACAAACTTTAACCGCGAAAGACCAACAGACCCTAGGTTTTCTTTTTGTTTACTGCAAGGCCTTAGCTTACACTAAGGCCTTATTTTTTAGAGCTGTACAGATGCCAGATTTTGTTTATCGCCCCCCAATGTCACCCTACTTTAGCGTTATATATAAAGACGAAGCTGTGGTTGTATTTAATAAAGCCAGCGGCTTGCTGTCGGTACCAGGGCGGCTTGAAAAAGACAGCTTATGGGATCGCGCTCAGCGAACTTGGCCCGAGATTAAAGTGGTGCATCGATTAGATATGGCAACCTCTGGTCTGATTGTTATGGCTTTAGGCAAACCCGCCCAAAGCCACTTGAGTCGCCAGTTTCAACAACGGCGCACCACCAAAACCTATTATGCTGAGATATTTGGTCACCCAGAAAGCAGTGAAGGTGAAGTCAATTTACCACTGCGTTGTGACTGGCCCAATCGACCCAAACAAATCGTAGATTTTGAACAGGGTAAAGACGCCTTAACCCAGTGGCAGGTAATCGAGCAACGAGAGCAAACCAGTTTAGTTGAACTTAAACCCATTACAGGACGCACTCACCAGCTGAGGGTTCATATGCAGCAAATTGGCTGTCCGATAATTGGTGATAGTTTTTATGCTAACCAAGCCGCCAAAGACTTAAGCGAACGCTTACACCTGCATGCAGCAAAGTTAGGGTTTTATCATCCCGAGACCGAGCAATTTATGGAATTTGAGTGCCCACCTCCATTTTAGTTAAAGCTAACACAGGTATTGTCCGATACATTAGGCATACACCTCACCAAGGAAACGATGATTGTGCACATTGCTAAGTATTGCTTTCTCTTAAGTCTATTAGCAATAAACAGCGTAGTTGCTGAGGTGCAACCACAAGACTTTAGCCACAGGCAGGTACATGGAGAGCTAAAACAATTAGACGTTGCCCAGCAACAATTTGTGAGTTTGTGGTTAGAAGAGGAAACACCCCAAAAACGCGGCACCATTATTTTACTTCCCGATTGGGGGGTATCACCTAGCGCGCCCAATAGTGTAAATTCACTGCGCCAAGCTCTTCCCAAACTTGGTTGGGAGACCGGTGCAATTTTGCCACCAAAACCCTCCCCTAGCTTAATGCAAGCAAGCATAGATGATGGCGCAACAGACAATGACCAGCAGCTGCAGCAGTACAAACAAAACCTACAAGCAGTGATTGAAGCAGCCAAACAAAATCAAGCTGAGCAGTTTGGGTTTCAAGTGATAGTAGCGCAAGGCGTAATGGGAGCGTGGTTGGTTGAACTATTGGCCGAAGACGCACTGGCGCAGCCTGATGGCATTGTGCTTATAAGCGCTTATTACCCTGATCAAACGCTAAACAAAAAACTGGCAGAGCAGACTGCAACCCTGGCTATGCCAGTACTCGATATCTATGCCGAGCATTACAATCACTGGCAGCAGCAAGCTCGTGAGCAACGCTTAACTGCCAGCAACAAAAATCAAAAATTGAACTACCGTCAAACCCATTTGCCGGCGACCGCCGATACCGCCCCGAATAGTGCAAAGTTGAATAAAACCGTTTACGGCTGGTTTAACGCGCTAGGTTGGTATTAAGCTAAACACGCCTTTCCGATACTGGAGACAGCCTCGAGATATTGCTAAGCTGAGCACCACCTTCTCTCGCTAATAGCTTGCCATGAAAATAGTTTTTTTAGACCGCCTCACCCTTGCTAGTCACATTAAACTGGCGCGCCCAAGCTTTGAACATAACTGGCAAGAGTTCCCCTGCACTATGCCATCTCAAGTGCTGGAGCGCAGCCAAGATGCTAGCATCATCATCGTAAACAAAGTGCCATTAGATAAAGCGATATTGACCCAGCTGCCACAGTTAAAAATGATCGCGGTAGCGGCCACTGGCACTAACAACGTAGATTTAGCAGCAGCCACAGAGCTGGGAATCGTAGTCAGCAATATTAGAAACTATGCCGCCCAAAGCATTGCCGAACATAGCCTAGCGCTGATGTTTAACCTAAGGCGCAATGTACTAGCTTATCATCAAGCGATTCAACAAGGCCGCTGGCAACAAGCCAAGCAGTTTTGTTTCTTCGATTTTCCCATCGACAACTTAGCCAAACAAACCTTAGCCATTATTGGCGGTGGCAATCTTGGCCAAGCCACCGCTCAGCTAGCCAGCAATATAGGCATGAACGTGTTGTTCTCTGAACGAAAAGGCCAAACACCTCGCCCAGGGAAAACTGCCTTTGAAGAAGCAATACGCAGAGCCGATGTAATCAGTATCCATTGCCCACTTAATTCGCAGACGCAGGATCTAATTGCAGAGAAAGAGTTTGCGATGATGAAAAAAACGGCCTTGCTGATAAATACCGCCCGAGGTGGAATTGTGAACGAGCAAGCTTTGTTTCAAGCCTTGCAGAACAAACAAATTGCCGGAGCGGCCAGTGATGTATCTGAATACGAACCGCCAGCAGAGAACAGCCCGTTGATGCAAGCGCTCAGCTTGAACAATTTGATTGTCACTCCACATGTGGGCTGGGCTAGCAGCCAAAACATGCAAGTTTTGGCTGACCAGCTAATTGAAAATATTGAAGCATTTGTAGCGGGTGAACCGCGCCACCAAGTTTTTACTAACTAGCGCTTTTACGCTGCTGTTTTACCAGCTCGTAAGCCTGTTGAATATCTTGGGTACGTTGCTTGGCCAGCTCCATCATTTCTGGCGGTAAGCCCTTGGCAACTAACTTATCTGGGTGGTGCTGTGTCATTAGTTTGCGGTAGGCCCGTTTAATTTGCTGGTCGCTGTCTTGCTGGCTAACCCCAAGAATTTGATAAGCTTCTTCTAGCTGTTTAGCGCTACTTTGAGCACTCTGGCGCTGACCGCCACCATGACGATGGAACTTAAGCTCAGCTTCCCAACGCGAAATCATTGCTTGAAGTTCAGGCTCTGAGAAACCTAAAGCCTTAGCGACACGCTTTAATAGAGCGTGTTCGCTGTCATCGATTACGCCATCTGCAAACACCCCTTGCAGCTGGATTTCCATGAACATTTGCAGCAAATCGCGACGCCCATTGACCGCACTAACAAATTGAGAAATTTGCTCTTCTAGGGGAAAGTCAGCGTCTTTACCTTGGCGAAATGCATCTTGGGCTTGGCGCCTAGCTTCACCTTGCAGGCGCATTTGGTCCATCAGGAAATTAGCCACCTGAATCTCTTGCTGGGTCACCACGCCTTTTGATTTAGCAATATGCCCAAGAACCGCAAAAGTCGAAAATAAAAAGGCTTGTTGAGCGGCTTGGCTATTGGCGGCCGAGAACGCAAAATTACCGCCAATCGCTTTATCAAAACGATGGCCGATCCAAAATCCTAATATTACCCACAAAATGTTGCCAAGCATCGAGCCTAAAAGGACACCGAATATTTTTCCCCAAATTCGCATCACTAATCTCTAATATTGGTTAATTGTTTCTCTAAACTTTGCAGTCGCTGCGGTGTGCCTACGTCTACCCATTGGCCAGCTTGCAGCTGCCCACTCACTTGTTGTTTTGCCATTGCAGCTCGTAACAGGGGAGCCAAAGCTTGCTTACCACTTGGCAAGCCGTTAAAAAAAGCTTGATGATAAATGGCCACACCACTAAAAGTAAACTCGGGCTTATCTACCACCTTGCCGTGTTCGAGACTAAAATCACCTTGCAAATTATGGTTTGGGTTAGCCACCAAGTATAAATGGGCATCACATTCGGCTTGGCTAGTTTGGCAAATCGCTTGGTAATCCCAATCATTCCAAACATCGCCGTTAATCACTAAAAATTGTTCACTGGCAATAATCGGCAAGGCTTTAATAATGCCGCCTGCGGTTTCTAAGGCGCTAGTTTCGTGACTATAAAGGATGTCTATTCCCCATTGTTCACCAGTGCCCAAATGCGCTTCTATCATCTCGCCTAAATACGCCGTGTTAATCACGATACGTGTTATGCCCGCAGTTACTAGCTTATCAATATGCCAATTTATTAAGGCTTTTCCCGCCACTTTTAACAAAGGCTTAGGGCGGTTATCAGTTAAGGGGCGCATTCGCTCACCACGACCGGCAGCCAAAATCATTGCGGTGCGAATTTGGCTCATACTTTAAAGCCTTTGGCGATTGGGCTTAGCCACTGATGAAAGGCCTGTAACTCAGGGTAACGCTTAGTCACTTGCAGCACGTATTCGAGAGTTTGCGGAATGGCTTCTCGATAGGCAGTTTTACCATCACGGTGATCAAGTCGGCAGAAAATCCCCAGCGCTTTTATGTGTCGCTGCAATCCAGTTAAATCAAACCAGCGCTGCCAAGTACTTGGCTCTATTGGACCGCTTAATTGGGCAGACTTTTCGCTTAAAAAAGCTTGTTGTAATTCATCAACCAGCTCTTCCGGCCAAGCAATGTAGCAATCACGTAACAGTGAGACCACATCGTAAGCAATCGGTCCCCACACCATATCTTGAAAATCAATCATCACAATTTGTTGTTGGTTTAACATTAAATTGCGACTGTGAAAATCCCGATGCATAGGGGCATAGGGCTGCTCCAATATCGCTTGGCTAACCACGCTACATAGGCCTGACCAATCACAAGTCTGTTGCCACTCTTCGTCGGCCTGCAACTCTTGTTTGGCAAACCAATCAGCAAAAATATCTAGCTCTCGCTGAATAAAAACTGGGTCAAAGTCTTCCATTTCTGCCAAATCTTCACGCTTAGAGCCTTGAAGTTGAACGATTAAAGCAAGTGCTTGTCTATACAGTTCAGCAGCATTATCGGCGCTGAGTATTTGCTCAAGCATGGTTGAACCAAGATCTTCAATGCATAAAAAGCCGGCATCTATATCTGCAGCCAGCACCGCAGGCACAGGCAGATTTTGGGCATTTAGGGCCTTGGCGATATCAACAAACTGCTGGTTTTTTTCCGTCGCTGGCGGAGCATCAACAGCAATAGCGGTATCGCCGTTTGCAAGTTGGAAACGAAAATAACGCCGAAAACTGGCGTCGCCACTTACCATCGTAAGCAGAGGAGGAACAATGTCGAAGGTTTGTGACAGCCATTGCTGTAATGCAGATTCGCGCACTAAATTACTCATAATTTCTTATACTAATAACAGCCTTTAAATAGCCGCTCACCAATAAATCCAGTATTATAAGCGGCTAACTTTAACCACAGAATTCATTAAGCACAACGTTGACGTTACAAGCTTGGAATTTGTTTATATCAGGGAATGGTTCATATTTATATGTTCGTAACTAAACGGTGCCTGCAAACATCGCTAGGATTAGCGGCGTTGCTTTCAAGCCTCAGTGCCTACGCAGAAACACCGTTATCTATGCCTCAGTGCCGAGCACACATCCCAGAACGCACTCAAGCCGGTCCTGTTGATCCTACCGCACCTTATGTTATTGCTGCTGATGAATTACATGCAAAACAAGGGGATAAAGCCAGTTTCAGCGGTAATGTTGAGTTTTCTCAAGGCCCTCGCGCATTAAAAGCCGAAAACACTGTATTAGATGAACAGGCGCAAACCTTAAAAGCGAGCGGCAACATTGAGTTTCAAGATAACTTAGTGAGCGTGAAAAGTGATACTTTTGACGCCAACCTAAAAGATCATCAAGCCACGCTTAACTCGGCTGAATATCAACTGTTTGAGCAACAAGGTCGCGGCGAAGCCAACAATCTTATAATCAATGATGAGCAAAACTTGTCTTTGGAAGATGCCAGCTATACCGCTTGCCCACCTGATGATGTAACTTGGGAAATTCGCGCAGAAAAAATTGATATAGACTCGAGTGAACAGTGGGCCACCACTAAAAATGCCACAGTAAGACTGTTTAACGTGCCGGTAATGTATTTGCCGTACTTCTCTTATCCCATTGGCGACCAACGCCACAGTGGCTTTTTGTTTCCAAGTGTCTCCACCTCTACCAAAAATGGTATTGACATTTCTACCCCCTACTATTGGAATATCGCCCCTAACTTTGATGCAACCATTACACCGCGTTTGATGACGCGCCGAGGCTTGCAACTGCAAAGTGAGTTCAGATATTTACTCGGGCAAAACAACGGTAACTTGAATGTAGAATATCTCGCCAATGACCGCGAGTTAGGCCGCGATCGTTACTTAGTTCACTGGGACCACCAAGGACAGTATCAACGCCACTGGCGCTTTAATACCGATTACACTCGCATTAGTGATGACAACTACTTTAATGACTTAGGTGACAAACTAGGCAAGGTAAACGAAAACCAATTACTCCAGACCGGTGATGTGGGTTACCACACGCGAAACTGGTATACCGAGCTGTTGGTGCAGGATTTTCAGGTACTGGGTAATACCGAACAGCCGCACACCTTACTTCCGCAGCTTACTTTTTCTGGTGATTGGGATTTAAATTGGCAGACACTGCAATTTGGCTTTGATTCAGAAATTAGCAACTTTACTCACAGCGATAGCACCCTTTACACCGCTCAACGGGTACACTTTGAGCCGAGTTTAAGCTTACCTTATGTGGTGCCAGCAGGTTTTTTTCAAGCTGACTTAGCGCTAATGCATACCTATTACAGCCAAGATAAAGGCAGTAATTTTGAATATGACTACTTAGCCAGTTCAGTTAATCGAACCTTGCCCAAGGTTAGTGTTGAAGGGGGCTTAAATTTTGACCGTAAAACCCTTTGGTTTGGTGATAACTACACCCAAACCCTAGAGCCAGTAATTAAGTATTTGTATATCCCTTACACTAATCAAGATGATATCGGTATTTATGATACGGATAACCTACAACAAGATTACTACGGCTTATTTAGGGATAAACGTTATAGCGGTTTAGACCGAATTGCCGATGCCAACCAAATCACTCTCGGTGTTCACTCGCGATTTCTATCACCGAGTAACCAAGAAACGCTGCGTTTAAGCATTGGTCAGATTATCTACGTTGAGCCTAGCCGTACTACTTTAACACCAGGTAGCGAGCCTTCGGATAACTCTAGTTCTGCGCTAGCCTTTGAAGCTGACGCCAATATTCAACAAGATTGGTATGGCCATACTGGTTTTCAAATCGACACTTTAGAAGGCCGCCTCAACAAAGCTAACGCAGCAATTGAATGGCGACCCGAGGCACAAAAACTCGTGCAAATGAATTATCGCTACTCGCAAGCAACCGAGACCATGGTGAGTGACGTAAACCAAGTGGGCACCAAGGTGGCTTGGCCAATTAGCGATAAAGTATCAGCAGTAGGCAGTTATTATCGCGATATGATTTTGGACCGCAGTATCGAAAGCTACCTTGGCGTTCAATATAACTCATGTTGCTGGGGCATCCGCCTTACTTATCAACGCGGCCTAAAAAGCACCTATGTCGACGACACCTCAGGCGTTGACCGAGTGGGCGAATTCGATACCTCTCTGCGCCTCGACTTCGAGATTAAAGGCTTAGGTGGCAGCGATACCAGTAGCTACGATGAAATGCTCGAAGGTGGCAACTTTAAATATGGTCGCCCCTTTTACCTGAACAATTAAAACCTTTAACGCAAATATGATAGAGTAAGCGGCGTTTTGCTCGCAGTAATGATAGGAACGAAATGAAAAGATTATTTTTGCTTAGTGTAAGTATGCTTATGCTTACTACTGGGCTGGTTCAGGCTCAAGAGCAATTGCTCGATAAAGTTGTCGCCATTGTCAATAATGATGTGATCACTCAGAGCCAAGTTGATGAACTCACCAACAAAGTTCTGCGTAATTCCAAAGGGGCAGAGCAAGAGCTACCACCTGAAGACGAACTACAGCAACAAGTGATGGACAGGCTTATCCTTGAAAGCTTACAGCTTCAGTTAGCTGATCGCTTGGGCATTAAGATTAGTGATAGCCAGCTAGAAAACACCATCGACAACATTATTGCTGGTGAAAACAAAAGCCGTGAAGAGTTCTTGGATACCCTAGCCAAGCAAGGTATTAGCTATAACCAGTTTCGCGAAGATATTCGCACCGAAATTGTTTTAGGTGAAGTAGGCCGCAGTCAGGTTCAACGCCGAGTAAACGTGTCAGAGCAAGAAATTGATGCCTTAATGAAGCTAATAGAAGAACAAGACAAAGGCACTGTTCGCTATCATGTTGGCCACATCTTGCTACGTATTTCTGGTGACGAACAAGCCACTCAACAACTAGCAGAAAACCTAGTCGTTCAGCTTAAAGATGGCGAAAACTTTAACCAATTGGCGATGACTCACTCGCAAGGACCAAAAGCCTTAGAAGGCGGTGACTGGGGTTGGATGACCATTGAAGAGATGCCAACATTGTTTGCTGGAGTAGTAAGAAACCAGCACAAAGGATCTGTAATGGGCCCAGTTCGCACCGACTCAGGTCTGCATATCATTATGGTATTAGATGCTGAAGGTTTGCAAAAAGTTGAAACCTTAGAAGTGAATGCTCGCCATATTCTAATAAAACCTTCGATTATTCTGAGTGATAAAAAGGCGCAGAGTTTGCTTTCCGAGTTCCGCCAGCAATTGATCTTAGGTGAAGTGACATTTGAAGAGTTAGCTCGCCAATACTCTGAAGACCCAGGTTCAGCCGTGCGAGGTGGTGAACTAGGTTGGTCAGATCCAAGCGCATTTGTTCCAGCATTTAGAGACACAGCAAAACGCCTAGGTGTAGGAGAGCTGAGCCAGCCTTTCCGCTCGACTTTTGGCTGGCACTTAATGGAAGTACTAGACAAACGCACCACCGATACCACCAATAAAGCCAGTCAAAACCGTGCTTATCAAATGATCTTCAACCGTAAGTTCAATGAAGAAACCCAAGCATGGCAAGAAGAGCTACGCGAAGAAGCATATGTAGAAATACTGGATGGTGAGGCATGAGTAAGCCGGTTGCTAGAATAGCCATTACGCCAGGTGAACCTGCAGGTATTGGCCCAGATTTGGTGCTATCTATTAGCCAACAAGATTGGCCAATGGAGCTAGTGGTAGTTGCTGACCCTCGTTTACTTAAAGAGCGCGCTAGCCAATTGGGTATGGATATTACCCTACTGCCTTATCAGCCAGAACAGGCGGCTAAGCCACAAGCAGCTGGCACCTTAACGGTTGCGCCAATTGCGATGAGCAGTTCGGCAGTAGCGGGGCAGTTAGACGAAGCCAATGGTCACTACGTGCTAAATACCCTTAAGTTTGCTAGTGATGGCAACATGAATGGTCAGTTTGCTGCAGTAGTTACTGGCCCGGTGCACAAGGGTATTATTAATAAAGCCGGCGTGTCTTTTAGTGGCCATACCGAATTTTTTGCCCAGCAATCAGGTACCGCAGATGTTGTGATGATGCTTGTCACAGAGGGTCTGCGGGTTGCGCTAGCGACTACTCACCTGCCCTTAGCTTATGTAGCCAAAGCCATTACTCATGAGCGCCTACACAATATTATCAGTATTTTGCATCACGACCTGCAAACCAAGTTCGCGATTAAACAGCCTAAGATATTTGTTTGTGGCCTAAACCCCCATGCGGGCGAAGATGGTCACCTTGGTCGCGAAGAGCTGGATATTATTATTCCGTTGCTTGATGAAATGCGCGAGCAACATGGTATGAATTTAATTGGCCCCTTACCTGCAGATACACTCTTCCAAGATAAATACTTGGCAGAAGCGGACGCAGTGTTAGCCATGTACCATGACCAAGGCCTACCGGTGCTAAAATACAAAGGTTTTGGCCAATCGGTAAACATAACCCTTGGTCTACCCTTTATTAGAACCTCAGTTGACCATGGAACAGCCTTAGAGCTAGCGGGAACTGGTGAAGCCGATCATGGAAGTATGATTACCGCCATCGAACAAGCCATTGATATGGTAGAGCGAGAACATGAATAAACAAGTTCATCAGGGACACCGCGCCCGTAAACGTTTTGGTCAAAACTTCCTTAACAATGACT
The DNA here is from genome assembly GCF_900537085.1 of Agarivorans sp. Alg241-V36. Lineage (NCBI taxonomy): Bacteria > Pseudomonadati > Pseudomonadota > Gammaproteobacteria > Alteromonadales > Alteromonadaceae > Agarivorans > Agarivorans sp. Alg241-V36. The sequence goes on from NZ_UNRE01000009.1 coordinate 17,512, forward strand.
CGGTTATTAGCCAAATTGTAGCCACTATCTATCCTCAATCAGGTGAAAACCTAGTTGAAATTGGCCCAGGCTTAGGCGCTTTAACTGAGCCCGTTGCCACCACTGCTGGCCACCTACAAGTGGTAGAGTTAGACCGCGACTTAGCCCAGCGCTTACGCGAGCACCCAACTCTGGCCAGCTTGCTTACTATTCATGAAATTGATGCACTTAAGTTCGATTTTATGCAGTTAGCTAAGCCTGAACAAAAAATGCGGGTATTTGGTAACTTACCTTACAACATATCTACTCCGCTTATTTTTCACCTACTTAGCTTTACCAGCGCTATTTCTGATATGCACTTTATGCTGCAAAAAGAAGTAGTGAAACGCATGGCTGCAGGCCCAGATAGCAAAGCTTACGGCCGCCTAAGCGTAATGACTCAAGTGCAATGTAATGTAATGCCGGCCTTGGAAGTTCCGCCCGAGGCGTTTGCACCGCCACCGAAGGTTGATTCTGCCGTGGTGCGCTTAGAGCCTTACGAAAGCACCCTTTACCCGCTTAACTCATTAGCAACCCTAGACAGGGTGTGTAAAGAGGCCTTTAATCAGCGCCGTAAAACCATTCGCAACGCATTAGGTAACTTGCTTACGGTTGAGCATTTAGCCGAGCTTGATCTAAAGCCCACGCTGCGCCCAGAAAATTTAACTATTCAGCAATTTTGTGATATTGCTAATTACATAGATAAAAATCAGTTATTGCAGGCTTCTAGCAGCGATGAGTAATACCCCAGAATATGACCTAGATATTGAAGTTGAATCGGGCTTTTTGCCTGAACACTCAGTACCAGAAAAACAACAATTCGCTTTTTTTTACACCATTACTATTCGCAACTGCAGCGCTGAAGCACTGCAGTTATTGCGCCGCCACTGGGTGATTACCGACGGAGATGGCAAAGTAAACGAAGTGAAAGGCGACGGTGTTGTGGGTAAGCAGCCCCACCTTAAACCGGAAAAACCTTTTTCTTATACCAGCAGTGCTGTGCTAGCCACTGAAGTGGGCGTAATGCAAGGCAGCTATACGCTGATTGACGAAGCAGGTAACGAATTTGAAGCGGAGATCCCACCGTTTCGTTTATCACTTCCTAATAAGCTTCACTAATTTAAGGTGAGCCATGGCGACTTATTTTGTTGGTGACATCCAAGGCTGTTTGGATGAATTAAAAGCGCTGTTAAAACAGTGCAAATTCTCCGTAAGAAAAGATCAGCTTTGGCTCGCGGGAGACCTCGTGGCTCGAGGTCCTAAATCTCTAGAAACCCTGCGTTTTGTTAAAGAACTCGGTAGCGCCGCTCAGGTAGTACTAGGTAATCACGATTTACACCTATTAGCGGTTGCCAATGGTATTCACCGAGCCAAGCGCCGCGATAAGCTACAAGATTTACTCGACGCCCCCGACAAAGAAGAATTACTGTATTGGTTACGCCAACAGCCACTAATTAAAAAACACCCCTACTACGATGTAGTGATGGTGCATGCCGGTATTTATCCGAAATGGAAAGTTAGTAAGGCACTTAAACTCGGCAAAGAAGTGCATAAGCAACTCGCTGGTGATGACTACTTATCATTACTTAAAAACATGTACAGCAATGAACCCGCTCATTGGAGCGATGAGTTAGTAGGTTATGACCGCCTGCGTTGCATCATCAATGTATTTACTCGAATGCGTTATTGCTTCCCTGATGCCAGCTTGGATTTTGAATCGAAGATCCCACCAAACAAAAATACCAATCCTAACCTTAAACCTTGGTTTGAAATCCCCGGGAAGCACCTCAAAGACACCCACATTGTATTTGGCCACTGGGCGGCGCTAATGGGTAAGAGTAAACATGACTTAGTCTCTGGGCTTGATACTGGCTGTGTGTGGGGCAATCACTTGTCGATGCTGCGCTGGGAGGACCAGCGCATGTATACCCAAGATTGCCTAAGCGAGAATGCGGCTGGCTAAGCGCGAGCCAGTGTTACAAATTCGTAGTTATAAGGGTTCTTCTCATCAGCCAGATGTTTTTCACTTTCTAACTGCCGCCACTGATATTGCTGATAATCCGGGAAGTGAGCTTCTCCTTCCACCGCTTTATCAATAAAGGTTAAATACAGCGTATCGGCAAAAGCCAAACACTGCTGGTAAATATTACCGCCACCAATAATCATTACTTCAGCTTCATCTTTAACCAAATCTAGCGCTGCTTGCACGGTGTTAACTACGGTAACACCTTCTATAGCTAAATCAGCGTTACGGCTTATCACAATGTTCAATCGCCCCGGCAAAGGGCGGCCAATTGATTGGTATGTTAAGCGTCCCATAATCACCGGTTTACCCATAGTCACCGCTTTAAAATGTTTAAGGTCGGCCGGTAAGTGCCATGGCATTTGATTGTCTTTGCCGATGACTCGTTGCTTTGCCATTGCGGCTATCATTGCTACTTTCACTGTTTTACCTTTTTAAACTAAACGGCCTACACAATCGGGCGGCCGCGATATATAACAACTGAGGGAATGGCCAAGCCAAAACTTAAGGCCATCAAAATGAACATAGTCCTCAAACCATTTTCGATAATGGTGGCCAGTAGCGGCTCACTAAAGCCGTTACTATATAAGCTAATAATTCCGACCATGGTAGTAAATGCATAGCTCCCTGGAATCATCGGAATAATAGAGGCTACGGTAAACACTGGACGCGGAATCAAATATCGACGCGACCAGTAAACGCCAATTAAGCCTACGCTAGTAGACGCCACCAAAGTAGCCCATTCAAGCGGCACGCCCCAATAAATACAAAGAGTCCTCAAACTATGTGCAAAGGCTCCTCCAATGGCGCAAAAGCCTAGCATACGAGTAGGCACATTAAACACCATGGCAAAGCCAACCGCAGGCACCGCTGAAAATAGCGCGTCTTCAACCAGTAGTGCGAGTAATTCAATCATTATAACCACCCACTTACGCCAGTAGCCCACATAGACAGAGCGATGCCCATGGCAACACCCAAGCTAAGCAAAGAGGCAAAAAACCAGCGCGAGATCCCCATGCTGATATGCCCTTTAACCATGTCTGAAACAGCATTAATCAAGGGAAAGCCAGGTACCAGTAGTAACACCGAAGCGGCCATTACCGTTTGCGGTTGGTTGCCAATATCGTAGCGCACCGCAAGGCCGGCGATAGTGGTAGCCACAAAAGCTGTCATGCCAAAATTGAGAATGGGATTGTGATGGCGATGCGCCATTTCTTGTCTAAATAGCATTGCTATGGCAGAGGCTACAAAGGTCATGGCAAATACAGCCCAATCACCACCAAACAATCGACTAAAGCAGGCGCAAGACATACCAATCATAAATACCACAAGCCAGCGATTATGCTTGTAGGGCTGCAAGCGCTCTAAACGCTTAACCACGTCATCAACATCCAACAACTGCTTCTCAGCCATAATGGTGATTCGCTGCACTTCACACACCATGTGCATGTTGATGCCACGGTCGTAAACCCGCCGGGTGGTTGTAATACACCGCCCTTGCGACAAACCGGTGAGAATCAGAGCATTGGCGGTAATTGCCAGCTCTACACTATCAAGGCCCAGCGCTTTACCTAGGCGGACAGTTGTTTCTTCAATTAACTTACTCTCAGCGCCATGTTGCTGCATGATTCTGCCGGCTTGCACTGCGACACGGCAAATCCGCGTTTGTTGTTCTAGAGAAATAATACGAACCGGAGCCTGAACAGGCTCCGGAGAGTTTCTAAATGAGCGTAACATTTAACGATCCAAGTCATACTACCACTGTTGATAGCTTACTATGGCTGGTAGATAACCTCTACATCATAATCGTCATCATCCCAATCATCATCGTCGTCTTCATCATCCCAATCTTCTTGGTTTGCTTTGTCGATCTGCTGTTGATGATAGTCATCCCATTGGAATTTAACTTCTTCGCGCTCAGCCATTTCTTGTTCAACCACTGGTAGGGTTTCGATAAATTGACCAATCGCTTTACAGATGTCTTTAGTACCGTTGTTCTCTAAAGCTGAAATGGAGAACACCTCACCTTGCCAATCCAGTGCTTCAATCACTTTTTGGCGGATCTCTTCAGCTTCTTCTTCAAGCACTAAGTCGACTTTATTAAATACCAACCAACGTGGCTTTTCGAATAGCTTTTCACTGTACTGTTCGAGCTCGTTGATAATAGTGATGGCATTTTCGGCTGGGTCGCTGCCGTCTGCTGGTAATACATCTACCAGATGCAACAATACGCGGCAACGCTCTAAGTGCTTTAAGAAACGTACACCAAGCCCTGCACCATCTGCAGCACCTTCGATCAAACCAGGAATATCGGCGATCACAAAACCGCGATTCTCCGATTGACGCACCACACCCAAATTAGGGATAAGCGTGGTAAACGGATAATCAGCTACCTTCGGTTTAGCCGCAGACACACTGCGAATAAAGGTAGATTTACCCGCATTTGGTAAGCCCAACATACCTACGTCAGCAAGCAGCAATAGCTCCAACTGCAGGTTACGAACTTCACCAGGCGTACCATTAGATTTACGACGCGGAGCTCGGTTAGTACTGCTCTTAAAGCGTGTATTACCTAGACCGTGGAAGCCGCCCTTAGCCACCAATAAACGCTGTTTGTGCTGCGTAAGATCGCCAAGGATCTCGCCGGTATCTTGGTCACGAGCACGCGTACCAACCGGCACAGGCAACTCTAAATCTTCACCACGCTTACCCGTACAATTAGAACCTTGGCCGTTTTCGCCACGTTCTGCTTTATGAAAACGTTCAAAGCGGTAATCAATCAAGGTATTTAGGTTTTCATCGGCAACCAAATATACGCTACCTCCATCACCGCCATCGCCGCCATCAGGGCCACCGCGAGGAACATACTTCTCACGGCGGAAACTAATGGTGCCATTGCCGCCGTCACCAGCGTCTACTTTAATTACCGCTTCATCTACAAATTTCATTTTTCACTCCAGCATTATCGCTTAACTATAATGCACCACGCCTACTTCGTAAGCGAAATAGTGGTTTATTGGAAAAAAAAAGCCCCGCTGTTGCGGGGCTTTTTAAATATCGAGTTGGACGTTTATTCAGCTTCGATGCTTACAAACTTACGGTTTTTAGGACCTTTTACTTCAAATTTCACTTTGCCTTCGGCAGTTGCGAAAAGAGTATGGTCTTTACCGATACCAACGTTAGAGCCAGCGTGGAACTTAGTACCACGTTGACGAACAATAATGCTACCCGCTAATACAGACTCGCCACCGAAACGCTTAACACCTAGGCGTTTGCTTTCCGAATCGCGACCGTTACGAGTACTACCACCAGCCTTTTTATGTGCCATGAGTATATTCCTCTAAATTAACCGTTAATGCCTGTAATGCGAACTTCAGTGAACCACTGACGGTGGCCCTGTTGCTTACGTGAATGCTTACGACGACGGAACTTAACGATTTTAACTTTATCGCCACGACCATGAGAAACAACTTCAGCTGTTACTTTGGTACCATCTACATAAGGTGCGCCTACTTTAACGTCTTCGCCATTGGCAACTAGTAATACGTTATCAAATTCAACTGTGTTACCAGTCTCAACGTCTAGTTTCTCAAGGCGAAGTGTTTGACCTTCGGCCACACGGTGTTGTTTACCACCACTTAGGATAACCGCGTACATTTTCTTCAAACTCCGCTTACACCTGATATTTCAAGGTGTCTATAATTCTCAACAATGACGGCGGATTCTACGGAAAAAGATCTGTTCCCGCAAGGGGAATTTCAAAAAAGTTTAAAAATCACGCAAGGCCAAGAATTTTAACCCGTGAAAGCTGCTTAAACCAAGGAATTGAGATACTATTAACGCATTAAATTATCACCCTAATATTGCTGAATCATCGGCATCAACCTCTAATAAGAAATTATGCAATTGGATGCGATAAAAAAGCTGTCTGATCAAGACATGTCTGCAGTAAACGAGTTGATCTTTAAAGAACTCGAATCAGATGTGGCCCTCATCAACCAAATCTCTTTTTATATTGTAAATAGCGGCGGCAAAAGGATCCGACCTTTGCTAACGGTATTGGCTGCGCGAGCTTTAGCTTATCAGCAAGATCAACACATCAAACTTGCCGCCATCATTGAATTTATCCATACCTCTACCTTGCTACACGATGACGTAGTCGATGAATCTGAACTGCGCCGCGGTAAAGATACTGCTAATGCCCGCTTTGGTAATGCAGCTAGCGTATTGGTAGGAGACTTCCTTTATTCGCGCTCTTTCCAGTTAATGACCCAATTACAAAACCTTAAGGTAATGGACATACTGGCAGACGCGACCAATGTGATCGCCGAAGGAGAAGTATTACAGCTGATTAACTGTAATGATCCCGACACTGATGAAGCGCGCTACTTTGAAGTTATTTACTGTAAAACCGCCAAGTTATTTGAAGCCGCTACTCGTTTGGCTGCAGTCATCGGTGAGCAAAGCGCTGAGGTTGAGCTAGCCATGCAAAACTACGGCAAATATCTTGGCACTGCTTTCCAGATTATGGATGACGTACTAGATTATGTAGCAGACCAAGCAGAGATGGGTAAAAACGTTGGTGATGACCTCGCAGAAGGCAAGCCTACCCTACCGCTTATCTATGCAATGGAACAAGCTGAGCCAAGCGATAAGACGCTTATCAGCGAAGCTATTAAGCAAGGTGGCTCTCGCGACCAGCTGGAGGCTATTTTAGCGATTCTCGATAAGACCAAGGCGCTGGATTATTGTCGCGAGCGAGCAGCCCAAGAAGCGCAAAAAGCCATTGACGCTTTAAGCATCATTGCAGACAGTGACTACAAACAAGCGCTTATGAGCCTTGCTAATATCGCTGCCGACCGCGCTGCTTAAATAACTTAAGAACAACAAATACAAAAAAGGCTGCCTAAGGGCAGCCTTTTTATTAGCACGTCGCTAATTAAGCAAATGGATGGCGTAGAATAATAGTTTCTACACGATCTGGGCCCGTTGAAATAATATCAACCGGTACTTCCAATAACTCTTCGATACGCGCAATGTAGTTTAAGGCTGCTTGTGGCAACTGCTCACGGGCTGTCACACCAAAGGTGTTCTCTGACCAACCAGGCATTGATTCATAGACAGGCTCAGCTACTTCATAACCTTCTGCGGCCATCGGTGGTACAGTAAGCAAATCGCCATTTGGCATTTTGTAGCCAGTACAAATTTTAAGTTCTTCCAAACCGTCTAGTACATCTAGCTTGGTTAAACATAAACCCGAAAGGCTATTAATTTGTACCGCACGACGCATTGTTACTGCATCTAACCAGCCACAACGACGTTTACGGCCAGTAGTAGCACCGAACTCATGGCCTTTCACACCTAAGTGCTGGCCAATGTCATCATCTAGCTCTGTTGGGAAAGGACCAGAACCCACACGCGTGGTGTAAGCTTTAGTAATACCCAAAACATAATCTAGGTGGCAAGGACCAAAACCACTACCGGTAGCAACACCACCCGCAGTAGTGTTTGATGAGGTAACAAACGGATAGGTACCGTGGTCAATGTCTAATAGTGTGCCTTGAGCACCTTCAAACATGATTGAGTCACCACGACGACGCGCTTGATCTAGCAAGTCGGTTACGTCGGTTACCATGGCGGTAATCACTGGCGCCATCTTAGTCATTTGCTCAAGCACTTCTTCATAACTTACGCTTGGCGCGTCATAGTAATGATTAAGCTGGAAGTTATGGTATTCCATCACTTCTTTTAGCTTGGTTGCAAATTGCTCCATATCGAATAAGTCGCCAACACGTAATCCGCGACGAGCAACTTTATCTTCATAAGCAGGACCAATACCACGACCAGTAGTACCAATAGCGTTTTTACCACGCGCTTTTTCGCGCGCCATGTCTAAGGCAACATGATAAGGCAAAATTAGAGGACAAGCTTCACTGATCACCAAACGTTCTTTTACAGGAACGCCGCGCTCTTCGAGCATAGCCATTTCTTTAAATAACGCATCAGGTGCTAATACCACGCCATTACCAATTACACAGGTAACGTTATCGCGAAGTACACCAGATGGTATTAAGTGGAGGACAGTTTTTTCACCGTCAATAACTAAGGTATGACCAGCATTGTGACCGCCTTGATAGCGCACCACATAGCTTGATTTGTCGGTAAGTAAGTCTACGATCTTACCCTTGCCTTCGTCTCCCCATTGGGAGCCAAGGATCACTACGTTCTTTCCCATTGTCTTTTGTCGTCTCAGTTAAAAAGCGATTCTAGCAGAAATCGGACAGTCAAGGGGTGCATGTTATACCGATTTTATGTGCCAAGGTCAAAGATTAATCACATACAAGAGTATAATAGAAACACCCACTAAGCCGAGGCCAATTTGCCGAATATTACTCGCTGGCGCTTCCGATATTGTTTTTAGTAGACGTTTCCAACGCTTAGGAAACAATAAAGGCCCTAGGCCTTCAATAAGGCACACTAGAGCCAATGCAAGTAATACAGAATCTGTCATAAAAAAGCCCAGCGTTAACTGGGCCCTCAGTATTAAGGTTTCGCAGGTTCTTTCATATAACGGAAGAATTCGCTATCTGGCTCTAACACCATTACGTCTCCGCCGTTATCGAAACTGGTGCGATAAGCCATTAAGCTACGCCAGAACTTGTAGAACTCAGGGTTCTTGGTGTAAGCGTCAGCATAAACTTTAGCGGCTGTTGCATCACCATTACCACGCATTTCTCGGCCACGCTTATCGGCATCAGCCAAAAGTACATTCACGCGACGGTCAACATTAGCACGAATAATTTCGGCTTGTTCTTGACCCTGCGAACGGTGCTCTTTAGCTACCGCCAAACGTTCTGCACGCATCCGTTGGTAAATACTGCTACTCACTTCATCAGGCAAGTTAATTTGCTTAATGCGCACGTCAGTAACTTCAATACCAATCTCAGAAGAACGCGCCATACGTTTAAGCGCGTCTTCCATTACTTGACCACGTTCACCAGATACAATGTCACGAATAGTTCGCGCACCAATCTCACTGCGTAGACCGTTATTGATTTTACGGGTTAACAGAGACTCAGCTTGTAACACAGAACCACCGGTTGAAAGGTAGAACTGTGAAAAATCTGCAATTCGCCATTTAACGTAAGAATCAATGATTAAGTCTTTTTTCTCAGACGTTACAAAACGGTCAGCGTTACCATCTAAGGTTTGAATTCGAGCGTCCAGTGTGCGCACAGAATCAATAAATGGAACCTTAAACTGCAAACCCGGTGGGTAAACTTTGGTTGCGCCATCATCGGTACGTTTTACTTTACCAAACTGAATAACAATACCGCGTTCGCCTTCATTCACTACAAATACCGACGAGTAACCCACTAACAAGGCTAAAATAATGCCAAAAATAGCTAATTGTTTCATGGCTTAGTTTCTCCCCGAACTAGAGCGGTCACTGCTTCGAATAGACGAAGGGCGCGACGGAATCGAGCTAGCAGGCTCTGAACTTATAGTAGATGATTTACTGCTCGAGCTAGATTTGCGTTGAGTAGGCTGCTGGCCTTGCTCCATTAGCTTGTCGATAGGCAAGTAAAGCATGTTGCTGTTGTTTGATGCATCAATCAACACTTTGTTCGACTTAGCGTAAATCTCTTCCATCGTTTCTAGGTATAAACGGTGGCGAGTTACGTCTGGCGCATTTTCGTACTCAGGAAGCAATTGTTCAAAACGAGCCACTTCACCTTGTGCACGCAATACAATTTGCTCTTGGTAACCTTGGGCTTCTTGCTCAATACGCTGAACTCGACCACGTGCTCGTGGTTCAATTTCACGTTGATAGGCTTCAGCTTCACGAATGAAACGCTGCTCATCTTCTTGTGCAGAAATGGCGTCATCAAAGGCGTCTTTTACTTCCTCTGGCGGACGAGCCGGAAGGAAGTTAACGTCAACCACTTCAATACCTAAGTTATAAGGTTCGATGATTTTATTTAACAGCTCTTCGGTCTCGCTACGCACAACTTCACGACCAGTGGTTAAAATATCATCCATGGTGGTGTGACCAATTACGTAACGTAAAGCACTGTCGGTAGCTTGTGCCAAGCTATCATCTGGCGCGGTTACACTGAACAGGTAAGCATGTGGACGAACTACTTTGTACTGCACGTCCATTTCAACACGCACTACGTTTTCGTCTTCAGTCAGCATAAAGCCCGACGCAGGTAATGAGCGAATAGCCTCTACGTTCACTGGAATAACTTCTTGAACAAAGGTCGCTTTCCAGTTCAAACCAGAATCTACCAAGCCTGATTCGGGATCGTATTTACCAAAGGTAAGAATTACGCCCTTTTCCGCTTCTTTTATTGTGTAGAAACCGCTTGCTACCCAAATAACAGCCAAGATGACTACTACTACAGCAATGCCAAAACCACTCACACCACCGCTGCTGCCACCAGATGATGGCTTTTTACCACCACCAAAAATGCCACCAAACTTACGGCTTAGCTTAGTAATTACTTCATCTAAATCAGGTGGACCCTGATTACCATTCTTATTGTTATTGCCCCAAGGGTCACGGTCACCGCCGCCACCTTTGTTGCCAGGCTCATTCCAGGCCATCTGTGTCTCCAGAAATTAAAGTTAATGCCTACTCACATTGAGCAATAAAACTTTCCAAACTATGGTCGAACTGTTTATCCAACCGTTGCCACGCAATAGCATCGAGTCGAATATCTATAACGATATTTCCTTCATCGTCTAAACGTTCACCTGCTACGCAGTCTAACTGATACAAACGACTACGCAAGCGCCCTTCACTGGGCGGTAAACGCAAAGTGTGGTTAACCATGTCACCAACTAAACGTTCGCTGATTGCCTTAAACAATAAAGGCAAACCTTCTCCCGTTAACGCCGATACCCACACTTTTTGGGGTAAACCCTGGTCATCACGCTCAATACGTGGACTCATATCTGGGTGCTGATCTACTTTATTGTAGACCTGCAGGAAAGGTATCTCTCCTGCTCCAATCTCTTCTAATACTACCTCAACCTGTTCAACGTTTTCAGCCATTCTTTCATCACTACAATCAATCACATGTAATAATAGCTGGGCTTCACGGGTTTCGGTTAGGGTGGCTTTAAATGCCGCCACCAAATCATGAGGTAGGTGGCGAATAAATCCCACAGTATCGGCAAGAATTACCTTACCTACATCCTCAATATCAATTTTCCGCAACGTTGGGTCTAGTGTGGCAAACAGCTGATCAGCTGCATACACCTTAGATTCGGTAATTCGATTAAACAAGGTTGATTTACCAGCATTGGTATAGCCCGCTAAAGAAACAGTGGGTAACTCGGCGCGTTGCCTTGCTCGCCTGCCCTGCTCTCGTTGCTTGCCCACTTTTTCTAAACGCTGTTGAATTTGTTTAATACGCGCGCGTAATAAACGTCGATCGGTTTCTAACTGAGTTTCACCCGGACCACGTAAACCAATGCCGCCCTTTTGTCTTTCTAAGTGAGTCCAGCCGCGAATTAATCGGGTCGACATATGGCGCAACTGCGCTAACTCAACTTGCAACTTACCTTCGTGGGTTCGCGCTCGTTGGGCAAAAATATCTAAAATGAGGGTGGTACGATCTAGCACCCGCGCCTCACAGAGCATTTCTAGATTTCGCTCTTGTGCTGGCGATAAAGCGTGATTAAAAATGATCACATCCGCTTGGGCACTTTTCACTAATTCTGCGATTTCTTCTGCTTTTCCGGCACCTACAAAGTACTTAGGGTGGGGAGAAACTCGGCTACCGGTGATGGTAGCCACCGCATTTACGCCTGCAGAGCTGACTAACATTTTCAGCTCTTCCAGGTCTTCTCGCTCATCTTCGTCATTAAAGTTTACATGTACTAAGATGGCTTGTTCACCTGCTTCGTAACGGTCAAACAAGCTATTTTACTCCTTGGCACTTACCAAGGCTGATAAGCCTTCGCAAATGCTATTCGTCGTTCTTCGAGTCGTCAGATACTGGGGTATGGTGCGGAACAGCGCGAGCTGGCACCACAGTAGAGATAGCATGTTTGTATACCATCTGGCTGACAGTGTTCTTCAACAAGATGACAAACTGATCAAATGATTCAACTTGGCCTTGCAACTTAATACCGTTTACTAAATAAATTGAAACGGGAATACGCTCACGTCGTAACGCATTCAAAAATGGGTCTTGTAATGATTGCCCCTTCGCCATGTTATTGTTCCTTTTTTCTTATTAATTAATTGGCATAGATCAAATTCGATTATATACCACTAACTTGGAGCCTTATAGCGACAATTTCAAGTATCACTTAGCGAATTAGTAATTATTTTGTTATTTCTTGGATCACCACTCTGTAACCAAGTGAGATTTGACCAGCTTTTTAGCCAATTCATTTGTTTTTTAGCCAGTTGCCGCGTAGCCACTACGCCTCGAAACACCATTTCATCATAATCCATCTCACCACTAAGGTATTGCCACATTTGGCGATAGCCTACGCTCCGCATTGATGGCAAAGATAAATCGAGATCCCCTCTTTGCATCAGCGATTGGACCTCGGCTTCAAAGCCAAGTTCCAGCATCATCTTAAATCGCACTTCTATTAGATGGTGTAGTTGGGCTTTTTCTTTCGGCGCAATCGCAAACTGATGGATCTTATAAGGTAATTTGGCAATCGGTTGATTGTTAATCTCGGTCAGTGACTGTCCGGTTAAGCGATATACTTCAACCGCCCTCATTAAGCGCTGATGATCATTTACGTTGATCCGAGCTGCGCTAGTAGGATCATATTGGCTAAGTTCCTGATGCAAACTCTCCCAAGAACTGTTTGCGGCTTGCTGCTGAATTTCGCTACGCAAAGCAGCGTCAGCTTCAGGCAAATCGGCAATGCCATCCACTAAGGCTTTAAAGTACAGCATGGTGCCGCCCACCAGCAGTGGGATATTGCCACGAGCATGAATGGCATCAATTTGTTTTAGAACGTCTTGGCGAAAATCAGCGGCTGAATACACCTCGGTAGGATCGCAAATATCAACCAAGGCATGCGGAGCTTGCTGCTGTTCTTCAGCAGTGGGCTTAGCAGTACCAATGTCCATACCACGATAGATAAGCGCCGAATCCACACTAACTAGTTCGGCACCCATTTGCTGATGAAGCTGAATAGCCAAAGCAGTTTTGCCAGAGGCGGTAGGCCCCATTAGGGTAATCACCGGCAGATTGTTACTCATGATTAAAACCCTCAATACAGCTGCTTAAGTCTACTGCTCGCCATATATGCTTAGGCAGTTGATTAGCATCGTAACTATGCAGTTGCTGACTTAGCTCTATCGCTTGCTGCCAACTGTACTCATTGGGTTTATTTTGTAACTTAATGAGACCACTGAGCAATGCCTCGGCTTGCTGCCATTCAGACTCGGGAAGCTGACTCATAGCCATTAAAAGGCTAGGGATTAACTGAGCAAAGTCCGCTTTGCGTATCAGTTTAGGCACTTGAGCAACAATAATTTGCTGCTTATTAGCAATGTTAAATACAAAACCTATACGCCTCAGCGCTTCTTGCTGTTGGTTAAGTAACAGATGCATTGGTTCATCTAAAGCCAGTTTTAATGGCAGTAGTAAAGGAACGCTATCTAAGCCTTGCGGCCACTGCTGCATAGCTTGGGTATAAGCCAAGTGTTGTTGGCAAGCCCAAAGATCTAGCAATAACAGCTTCTCGCCATTTCGCGCTAACAAATAGGTATTTTCAACTAAATACAAAGGATAAAGCCCGTCCGTTTGCGGCTTAAAACTAACAGCGCTTGTCGGGCTAGTAGACTCTGCGCTGGCAACTGGGCTAGAGAAATCGGCAGTACTGCTCAACCACTGATGATTAGCCGATAACTCTGAGGCTCGCGGCTTATCGGCTCGTTGTAAGCTTGACTGATAACTCTGACGGCCTTCGCTCACTCTCGGCGTCGCAGGGGCAGCGCTGGTGTATCCATGGCCAACAGGCTCTAGTGGTTGAGCGAACATTTCGTTTGCCGGTTCATCTTGGGAAACCGGCAGTTCGCCAGTGTGATTATGAGCTGGTATTTTGCTTAAGGCAGATGCTAATACTTGAACGATATAGTCATGCACTAAGCGTGCTTGGTGAAAGCGCACTTCGTGTTTTGCTGGATGCACATTTACATCAACCTGATCGAGTGGCAACTCCAGAAACAATACGTAACTGGCATATTGCTCATCTGGCAAATACGCCGCAAAAGCTTGGCGAATAGCGTGTTGCAGTAACTTGTCGCGCATCATTCGGCCGTTAACATAAAAATACTGCTGGTCGTTTTGTGCGCGAGCCACTTCTGGTAAGCCTAGCCAACCATGCAAACGCAACTGGTCATGTTGATTGTCTAGATGCAAACAGTGGTTAGCAAAAGGGGCGCCCAATACTGTGCTTACCCGTTTCAGCTGCTTATCCAAATCAGTGGCTATGCGATACTGCCGGATTAATTTGCCATTGTGCTTTAGGCTTAATGCCACATCAAAACGGCTTAAGGCCAAACGCTTCAACAACTCATCAATGTGTGAAAACTCTGTTTTCTCGGTGCGTAAAAACTTGCGCCGAGCAGGCGTATTGAAAAATAAATCCAGAACTTCTAGCGAGCTGCCAACAGGGTGAGCACAGGGTTGCAAACTAACTTGCATGTCGCGGCCGGCAGCTTGGGCTTGCCAAGCTTGTTCTTGTTCGGCCGTGCGAGAACTTAAACTTAAGCGAGATACCGAGCTAATACTCGCTAAAGCTTCGCCGCGAAAGCCCAAGGTGGCAATGGCACTTAAATCATCTAGGCTGTCGATTTTGCTGGTTGCATGGCGACTTAGCGCCAAGCCCAGCTGGTCTTTGGCAATGCCACTGCCGTTATCGCGAATTAAAATACGCTTCGCGCCACCTTTATCAATTTCGATATCGATTCGAGTAGCGCCAGCATCAAGGCAGTTTTCTATCAGCTCTTTAACTACTGAAGCCGGGCGTTCAACCACTTCTCCAGCAGCAATTTGGTTAGCCAGCTGTGCTGGCAATATTTGAATAGGCATTGAGTTAACTATTTGGGATGGTCAGCACTTGACCAATGCGCAAGGTATTGGAAGTTAGTTTGTTAGCCTTTTTCAAGCCTGCAACACTAGTATTGTAACGTGCCGCCAATACCGACAAAGACTCGCCTTTTCTTACCGTATGTTTACGCACCCCATAGGTTTGCGCATACAAGGTGCCAGCTAAAGGCTTAGCGCGGTAATGGGCTTTAATGCCTTTCACTACCGCCTTAGCAATCTTTTCTTGATGGTTACCGGTTTTAAGCAACTTCTCTTCTTTGTGGTTAGTGATAAAGCCAGCTTCAACCAAAATAGAAGGAATATCGGGCGACTTTAGTACCGCAAGGCTGGCATGTTCAGGGCGCTTTTTATGTAGCGAAGTCACTTTGCCTAACTCCGACAATACTTTTTTCGCCACTTCATAAGCGGTATTCATTGAGTAGTCCATCTGCATATCAATCAAGGCAAAGTTAAGGTGAGCATCATTTTCTACACTGCCCATTACTTCACCCACACCGCCAAGCAAATCTGATTCAGCTTCATGCTGCTCTAAATGACGACCTACTTCACTTTTAGCACGGCGTGTAGATACAACCCACACGGAGGCACCTTTTGGTTGCGAGGAAGTGAATCCGTCGGCATGAATCGAAACTAGGAAATCGGCTTTATTTTTACGGGCAATTTTCGAGCGCTTATTTAGGTTAACAAAGTAGTCACCTTCGCGAATTAACACAGCTTTTAAGCCCGGCTCTTGGTTTATTAGGCGCTGAGCGCGCTTAGCAATCGCCAAGGTAATGTGTTTTTCGTAAGTTCTTTTGTTGCCAATCGCACCGGGGTCTTCACCGCCGTGGCCAGCGTCGATAGCAATAATAATGTCGCGATTGCCGGCTAACTGTTGCTGAGTTTTAGCTTTAGAAATCTGCTGCTGTTGCTTTTTAATTTGCGCGCTACCGGCTTTGTCTGGCAGGTCGATGACTAAGCGATGGCCATAGTTTCCAGTTGGTTTAAGGGCGAACACCGTAGGATTAACCGCTTGCGATAACTCGATAACTAAGCGGTAATCGCTTTTGGCCTTTGGAGTACTGGCGCGAATTTTTTTCACCAAGTCACCCGATAAAGGCACCTTGCTCAAATCGCTGCGCATTTTACTGTTTGATAAGTCTAAAACTAAGCGGTTTGGTTTGCTTAAATTGAAATGGCTAAACTCCGGTGCTCCAGATAAATCCAATACGATACGGGTATTGTCAGGGCCGCTCCAAACACGCACACCCGATACATCGCTGCTGGCCATTGCCAGCCCACAAAGTAAATACAATCCTAAGCCTATCCAGCGGCTTAATTTAAAACTACCCAGCATCTTGACTCAACCACTCCACTACTTTTTGTCCCTGCTCGCTCAATGCTTTAACTTCAGCACTGCGCCGCTCACCTCGGTAAGCTAACTCAACCAGCAAGTCTGCCGCTGGTAAAAAGCCTTGGCCCTTTTCAGGCCACTCCACCAAACACAAACAATCGTCGGCAAAGTAATCACGAATACCAATAAATTCTAGTTCTTCTGGGTCGGCCAAACGGTATAAATCAAAATGATTAACTCGCCAATCACCCAGTTCATAAGGTTCAACCAAGGTGTAAGTAGGACTTTTCACCTTACCCTTATGGCCTTTCCCTTGAATAAAACCACGGGTTAAAGTGGTTTTTCCAGCGCCTAAATCACCTTCTAAATAAATAACAGATGCCTGCTGACAGGCCTTAGCAAGAAGTTCCCCTAAAGCCACTGTTTGCTCTGCATCTGCTAATTCAATATGCCACGTTTTCATTACAATTTTGGATTCACTAGTTGTCTTATAAAAGGCATTAGATCTGAGGCCAGCATGCCTCTTTCTCCCTGTTCTGCAGCTCTATCTGCAGCCATACCATGAATACATACCCCGAGGCAGGCGATATCAAACAATGAATGCTTGGCTGCAAATTGGGCGATTAAGCCGCCGATTATACCAGACAAAACATCTCCCATCCCGCCCGAAGCCATGCCGGGGTTACCTACGCTACAAATTCTCACTTGGCCTTGCTCGCCAGCCACAATGGTGCCAGCACCTTTTAGCACACATACGCCGCCATAACGGCGCTGAATGTTTTGGGCTGCAGCTATTCTATCAGCTTCTATTTCCGCTACAGAGCAATTCAATAAACGCGCTGCCTCGCCGGGATGCGGCGTTAATACCCACTGCTTAAGCTGCATCGGTGCTTTTGCCAAAAGGTTAAGTGCATCGGCATCTACTAAGCAGGCGGTGTCCTCACTTAGTACTGATGAAAACAAGGCTTGCGCCCATTCATCCTGCCCTAAACCTGGGCCAATCACTTTGCAGCTTGCCTGGGCTAAGCACCAATCGAGCTGCTGAAGAGAATCAACTGCCACTGCTGCAACCATTAACTCGGGGCGGCCGGTGCTCACAACAAACTGATTTTGCGCCTGAGTAAATACATTCACCAAGCCAGCACCGGTGCGTAAACTTGCTTCCGCAGCCATACGAATGGCGCCGGCCATTCCCACATTGCCGCCAACTAGAGCCACTCGACCACAACTGCCCTTATGCGCTGTTTTGGCTCTAGGTGCGAGCATCGAGCCTAGCTGAGCATAATCAGCTCGGCTAACTGCAGTTGTATTTTGCTGCTCGAATAAGTCACTTAGCCCCAAACCGGCAAAAACCAATTTGCCCACATACTCAGGCGCTTGTCCGGTAAATAAACCTTGCTTAGCAGCGATAAAACAAATGGTAGCGCTGGCTTTTATTGCACAACCTAATAACTTTCCCGTATCGGCAGATAAACCTGAGGGTAAATCTAAGGCAAGCACTGGCACACCGCTTTGATTAACTTGAGCGAACAGTGCTTGCAATGGCGCGCGCACCTCACTGTTTAAGCCAATGCCCAAAACACCATCAACAATTACATCACAAGACCAATCAAATTGTTTATTAAGATCAAGCTGCCCGCCTTCAGCTTGCCAGGCCGCTAGGGCTTGCTGCGCTTCGCTAGGTATACGTTCTAAGTCACCTAGCGCAAGCACCCTTACCTGTTTACCTGCTTGTTTAGCCAATCGCGCAACCACCAAGGCGTCTCCACCGTTGTTGCCGCCACCGGCTAAGATTAAAATATGCGTCGCATCAGGCCATTTGCATTGCAGCAGTTTAAAGGCAGCCAAACCTGCTTGTTCCATTAAAGAGTACAAGCTAATACCCTGCTGGTGAGCCAGCACTGCTTCTTGATGTTTCACCACTTCGGCGCGCCATAAACTCTGTGGTAAACTGTGCGAAAACAATCGGTGCTCTGGAGCCATGTCCCTACTATCCGAAATAGACCTAAAACAGCTGGTTCAACATATCAAGCTAACCGCTAAATCGCTAGGTTTTCAACAGATCGGCATAACAGATGTGGATCTCAGTCAACATCACCAAGATGTTGAGCAATGGCTAGCAAAAAACTATCACGGAGAAATGGACTATTTAGCCCGTAACCTAGAGCTTCGCAAACACCCAGAGCAGCTGCATGAAGGCACCCAACGAATCATTTCGGTGCGCATGGATTACCTACCGGAAGACGCTAAATTTGCCCAAAGCCTTAGCGCTAGCGATCAAGCCTATATTAGCCGTTATGCGCTAGGGCGTGATTACCATAAACTAATGCGCAAGCGGCTAAATCAACTGGGTAAAGCAATTAACGATTACTGCCAACAACAGCTCAACATGCGGCCATTTGTCGATTCAGCCCCAGTAATGGAGCGCCAACTGGCCACCAAAGCAGGTTTAGGTTGGACCGGTAAACACAGCTTAATTATCAACCAAGACGCCGGTTCGTGGTTTTTCTTAGGTGAGCTCTTTGTTGATATACCCCTGCCCATCGACCAACCAGTTAACGAGCAATGTGGCGATTGTGTTGCCTGCATCACCATTTGCCCCACCCAAGCCATTGTAGAACCCTATCAAGTGGATGCGCGTCGCTGCATTTCTTATCTCACCATTGAATACGATGGGATCATTGATGAAGAATTACGGCCGCTAATGGGCAATCGCATATATGGCTGCGACGATTGCCAGCTCACCTGCCCATGGAATCGTTATGCCCAACTCACTCAAGAAGCCGACTTTGCAGCAAGAGAGCAGTTAGACCAACCCACCCTGCTTGCTTTGTTTGCATGGACCGAAGAAGAGTTCCTCAAGAAAACCGAAGGCTCACCTATTCGACGTATTGGCTACCAACAGTGGCTACGTAATATTGCTATTGCCTTGGGCAACGCTACCTACTCCCAACAAGCCATTGACGAACTCAACGGTAAACAGGGGCTAGAAGCGGTTGCCCAACACCATGTTGACTGGGCAATAGAGCAGCAACAAAACAAAGCGGCAAAAGCTTCTCGCAAAACTGCCCGTTTGATCCGTATTATAGAAAAAGGATTAACTCGCGATGCGTAATGCATCAGTAGAATAAGTTCTGTTACACTTTTTAAGAACAAATAAAATGGAAGCAGCTCATGCACTTACTTGGCGTTGATATTGGTGGCACCGGCATAAAGGCAGCCATCGTAGACTCTACAACTGGCGAGCTTATTAGCGAACGCCACCGCATTGCCACCCCACAACCTGCCACTCCCGAAGCAGTAGCCCACAGCTTAAAGCAAATGGTTGAGCATTTTGCTTGGCAAGGCCCTATTGGTTGCGGCTTTCCTGCAACGGTTCACCACGGGGTTGCGCAAACTGCCTCTAATATTGATAAAAGCTGGATTGGCACCAACGTTGAGGCCTTATTCGCTGAGTATACCGACTGCCCATGTTACGTAGTAAATGATGCCGATGCAGCAGGTATGGCTGAAATGGCCTTTGGTGCGGGCCAGCAACACCAAGGTGTGGTAGTGATTATTACCGTAGGCACCGGCTTAGGCAGTGCAGTATTTGTAAATGGCGAACTGCTTCCCAACACCGAGTTTGGCCATATTATTCTAGAAGGACGGGTAGCCGAACACTACGCCAGCGCCAGAGTCCGTGAAGCAGAAGAGCTAAGCTGGAAAAAATGGGGCAAGCGTTTCAACCTGTACCTACAGCGCCTCGAGTTTTTAATGTCGCCCGACTGCTTCATTATTGGTGGCGGTGCCAGTAAAAAATTCGAAAAGTACCAAACCCAGCTGGACCTAAAAGCCGAAGCATTACCTGCGCAAGGTTTAAACCAAGCAGGCATTGTTGGCGCAGCCATGTACGCCCAGCATCAAAGTTAATTAAGACTCGACAATAGAGCCGCTTAAATAAGATTGGCGAAGCGGCTCGTCAAAATGCTCAATGCTATAACGCAGCAACTCTCTAGGCAGGACGCTAAGGTGCTGTTGTAAAAATGCCTCTACTGCAGGCTTATTTCTCTTGGCTAGCTCTCTGAGCATCCACCCCACAGCTTTGTGCATTAAAGGGTGAGAATGGGTATGAAAACGCTTAGCTAACGCAATGGTAATATCAACGTCATCTTGGCGAATGTAGTAAAAACAACTCACCATCGCAATGCGCTGCTGCCACATGCTGGTACTGCTAGCAAGTTGCTCGAGCAGTTTCCAGTCTTGATGCTGCCAGATAAAAGGCCCAACAATTTTGGGGGCGGAACAGTCAACTAAATCCCAGTTATTGACATACTTAATGTAACGCTGGTAAAACGCCAACACCGCTTGTTGCTCGTCATCAGATTTAGCTTTTTGATAATGCTGACACATAACTACCAGAGCAAAAAAGCGCTCCTCATGAAAAGCAGAACAGATTAAATCTGGAAGCAGTTCAAGAGATAAAGGATAGGTTTTAGCAACTTTTCTTGTGTTAGGGACCCGAATACCTAAGAACTGATCACCTTCGCCGTAACCACCGGGTAATGCTTGAAAAAACGTCGGTAAAAAGGCGGCCTTTTCTGGCTCGGCATATTCGCGTAAGGCCTTTTTAACCTGCTTGACTTGTTCCATCACCCACCTTTTGTGGTAAACGAAATGCCTGTTCCAAGCATTAGCTTAAACCACCCACAACATCTTAGTTCACAAATCACTAAACAGTAGGCAAAAAAAAGCCCCGCATAAATGATGCAGGGCTTTAATTTGGAGCGGCACATCAGGTTCGAACTGATGACCTCAACCTTGGCAAGGTTGCGCTCTACCAACTGAGCTAGTGCCGCTTAAACTTTATCACTATTTAGTGCCGTGTAATTCGGCTCTGAGCTAGTGTTACTCAACTTTAACTACTTGGTATTAGTTAAAGCTTAAAATTTGGAGCGGCACATCAGGTTCGAACTGATGACCTCAACCTTGGCAAGGTTGCGCTCTACCAACTGAGCTAGTGCCGCTTAATCTTTCTTAAAACTAACTTTAACTACTTGGTATTAGTTAAAGCTTAAAATTTGGAGCGGCACATCAGGTTCGAACTGATGACCTCAACCTTGGCAAGGTTGCGCTCTACCAACTGAGCTAGTGCCGCTTAATCTTTATCACTATTTAGTATGTTGAGAGCTTAACCAAAGGTTGCGCTACTCTTTATATCCACACTGAGCTAGTGCCGCTCAATTCTTTGTCACCGATAAAAGTAACAAGCCTAAACTGTCTCAAGGCTGTGCCTTCACGTTGTTTAGGGCTGCGAATTATACGAGGAAATTTTGCCTTTGCAAGAGCTGTAAAAGAAAAATTTGCAGCTCTTAAACTGTTTGTTTAGTTTTCGCCCAGTTTAAAGAAGGTTTTTTGATAGTGCTGCATTTCCGCAATCGATTCTCGAATGTCGTCTAGCGCGAGATGGGTGCCACTTTTAGTGAAGCCATCTAGAATCTCAGGCTGCCAACGACGAGCCAATTCTTTCACCGTGCTCACATCAATATTTCGATAATGGAAGAATTGCTCAAGCTCAGGCAAATACTGGTGCATAAAGCGACGGTCTTGGCCAATGCTATTACCACACATTGGTGATACCCCTTTAGGTACCCATTGCTTAATAAACTCAATAGTTTGTTCAGCAGCTTGCTGTTCGTTAATAGTGCTAGCACGCACTCGGTCAACTAAACCAGAACCAGTATGAGTTGTTGTACACCACTCATCCATGCCCGCCAACACCTCATCAGTTTGGTGCACAGCTATCACTGGCCCTTCTGCGAGAATGTTTAATTGAGCATCGGTAATAATCGTCGCGATCTCTAAAACGCGATCAGTCATGGGCTCGAGACCAGTCATCTCCATATCAACCCAAACTAAGTTCTGTTCACTAACAGTCATGTTGACCCTATTTATATTTCGGAAATATTTTCCGCAAATCTTTGATAAGCGGTATCATAGCGATTTATTACACTTACTTGAATAGCAGTTTTCGTGACAAAGAGAAAGAAACTGAGCCAAGGTCAGCTTCGCCGTGTGCGCAGCAACCAAGAAAAGCGCTTAAAAAAACAAGATAGCCACCAATGGTTAGATAACCAATTGGGCCCTCAACAAGAGGGAACTATCATTAGCCGCTTCGGTCAACATGCCGATGTGGAAGCCAGCAATGGAGAAGTGTTCCGTTGTAATATGCGCCGTTCAGTAGGCTCTTTAGTTAGCGGAGATGAAGTAGTTTGGCGTGCTGGCAACGAAGAGCAATCTGGCATACGCGGGGTAATTGAAGCCTGTCACGAGCGTCGTTCAGTGCTTACTCGCCCCGATTTCTACGATGGCATTAAAGCCATTGCTGCCAATATCGACCAGGTTGTTATTGTGTCTGCGGTACTCCCCGAGTTTTCCACCAGCATTGTTGATCGCTATTTAGTTGCCGTTGAAGATGTTGATCTTGAACCGATTATTCTGCTGAATAAAGTTGATTTACTTGATGCAGAACAGCGCAGCGTTATAGAAGCACAGCTCAAAAATTATCAGCAGCTCGGCTACAAAGTGATTTACGCCAGCACCAAACAAGCCGAAGGGCTAGATGATTTAAGCCAGCAGTTAAGCAACAAAACCAGCATCTTTGTTGGTCAGTCTGGCGTGGGTAAAAGCTCATTGGTAAATAGCCTGCTACCAGAGCAGAGCATAGATACCAAAGAAGTCTCAGAGATGTCAGGGCTTGGTCAGCACACCACCACCACCGCTCGCTTATATCACTTGCTTTGTGGCGGGCGCTTAATTGATTCCCCTGGGGTTCGAGAGTTTCAGCTATGGCATCTTGAAAAAGACCGAGTAGCTTGGGGCTTTATCGAATTTCGCCCTTGGCTAAATCAATGCCGTTTTCGTGACTGCAAGCACCAAGGAGATCCTGGTTGCGCAATGCAAGAAGCGATAGACTCTGGCAAAATTTCGCAACAACGTTTCGACAGCTACCAGCGTATTCTTGAAACGATGGAAAGTAACAAACCTTCTCGGGCTATCCCCGGAAAGAAATAATCAAACCAATAAACAACGAGAACTTAGCGTGTTAGACAAAATTAAAGTTGCTGCCCAGTACTGCTTTCCTCAACATGGTTTATCCCGTTTAGTGGGGAAACTTGCTCAAGCCGAGGCTGGTAAGTTGACCCATTGGGTAATTAAAAAGTTCATTAATCGCTATCAAGTAGACATGAACGATGCGGTGCACAGTGAACCCAGCGCTTATTCAAGCTTTAACGCGTTTTTTACCCGCCCCTTAAAGCCGGGTGCCCGCCCTATTGTTGAGGGTGACAATAACTTAGCTCATCCTGTGGATGGCGCGGTAAGCCAGTTAGGGCCTATTCAGCATGGTCAACTGATTCAAGCCAAAGGCCATGACTACAGTGCCCGTGAACTGCTCGGCGGAGATAAAGCCTTAGCCGAAGAATTTAGCGACGGTGACTTTGCCACCATCTACTTAGCCCCCAAAGACTACCACCGCATTCACATGCCTTGTAAAGGTAAGCTGCGTAAAATGGTCTACGTGCCAGGGCAACTGTTCTCGGTTAACCCTCTCACTGCTGCTAACGTACCAAACCTGTTTGCCCGCAACGAACGGGTAGTGGCAATTTTTGATACCGAGTTCGGCCCCATGGCCATGGTATTAGTAGGCGCCACCATTGTGGCCAGCATAGAAACCATTTGGTCGGGTACAGTAACGCCGCCAGGTGGCAAACAAGTATTCACTTGGGATTACCAAGACCAAGAAATTAGCTTAGACAAAGGCGCAGAAATGGGCCGCTTTAAATTGGGCTCTACCGTAGTGATGCTGTTTGCTAAAGACGCCATAGAATTCGAACAGTCACTCGCGCCAACAGTCCCTACCGTAATGGGCACTCACTTTGCGACTAAAGCAAAATAGCCACCGCAAGCCTTGGTAAATCTTTGCCAAGGCTTATTCAATTCTGCTTATTATTACGCTATTTCAGATATTTAATATAAAATAACTAACAAAGCTAAGCGCAATGATGCGGTCTTAACCATGGCTGTTTACCAATGACTTTATCGATTTTCTCTCGCGGTTTCCTAGTATCGCTACTGTTTTTCTGCTTAGCGGCACAGGCCAACGTGGGTGGAGAATCTCATCTCAAAGGTTTAATTAGCTCTCTCGATACTCAACCCAGCAACTTAAATACTCAACAGCAGCAACTGATTTACGAGGAATCTTTAGCACTGCTAAAAGAAGGCAATAGTTACCGCGAAAAAGCCAAATACTACCGCGGCATTATCAATAACTTTTCCCGCCTGCGAAAAGAGCAACAAGAGCAACTCAATCAATACCAAGCGCCAATCATCGAGAACTTAGCAGAGCTAAATTCAAATCAACTAAGCGAACAGCTCACTATCTGGCAGGCTCAGCTAAGCAATACCAATAACCAAATTGATGAGCTAAAACAGCGCCAATACCGCATCGATTTAGACGTAAGTGAAAATCATCAACGCAGCGGCCCACTGCGAGAACAACTAACCACCGTGCGAGCCAAACTTGAACAACTGGAGTTTGGCGCGCTAAACGAGGTGGAAGAAGCCGAGCGAGTTCGCGCCCAAGTCAACGAAGCCAGTTTAACCGCCCAATTGGCCATGTTGGAGCTTGCCGCCCAAAGTGCCAACCATCGAAACGAACTGCTGCAACTTGAACTAAGCGTGCTGCAACGTAAGCAGTTAGCTGAAAAGCGTATTGTAGAAAACGTTAAAAATAGGCTATCGCTAGAGCATCGCGCCGAAGCCCAACGCCTGTCTGATCAACTGGCTTTTGCCGCTCCCGAATTGCTTAATGACCCAGTAGTGAAAAACTTGGTGGAACAGAACCAGTTATTTCAAACTGAGCTGTCGGCCTTATTTGAGCAAAGTGAAGAGATTGCCGATCTACAGGAACAGGTAAACGACGAGCTTGAACACATCAAACTCACCTTTGCCAATTTCAAAGAACAAGTTTCCTGGTTAAAAGTGACTCGCTCCTATGGCGAGTACCTACGCGAGCAAATCGCTAGTTTGCCAAAATCCAAAGCGGTAGCGCCGATAGAGCAGCAAATCATTGAAGTGCGGATCAGTAAGCATCGCCACCAAAACCTGCTTTACAACCAGCGAACCCAAAGCCAAAGAAAGGCCCAACGAGAGTTCATTGCTACCTTAAATCCAGAACATGCTCAAATATTTAGTCAGCATTTAAAGCTTAATCAGCAACTGTCAGATAAGTACCAGCTGGAGTTAGACGCCAGATTGTTTGAGCTAGCAAGGCTTAAACTCGATTACTCCAAGCTAAATAGTCAACTGAACACCATCAACCAAGAAGCCAACCAAGAGCTGTTCTGGACGGCTGACGTAAAAGCTATCGATTTAAGCTTTTTTAGTGATATTCGTTATTCCTTGGTGTGGTTATTTAGCGCTCAGCAGTATTCTCAACTTAGCAACGCCATCAACAAGCTGTCTTGGTTATGGTTAGCCTGGTTAGCGCTAGTGGCAGCCAGTGTTGCGTACGTTTACTACCTAAAAAAACATTGGCTTAAAGGCTACCTGCAACGCATCGATTCAAAGACCGGCAACATTACCCGCGACAAATTTAGCTATACCCTTGCTAATTTATTACTCAGCGCGGCCTTTGCCACTCCTTTAGCGCTATTTATTGGTAGCGCCGGTTTTGCCTTGATGTACCAGTGGTCTTCTCCCTTTGCTCGCGATGTTGGAGATGCACTGTTTAACGTTGCTATCGTGATGTGGCTATTTCATTTATTGCAGCAGTTTTGTCAAAAAAATGGCCTGCTCAATACGCATTTCAAATGGCCCTTGGTAAACATCACCCAAGCTATTTTGTTAATCCGCCGCTTGGTTTACGTAAGCTTGCCCTTAGTATTCATCCTCAATCTGTGCATATTACAAACCAGCCAACCCACCTATAGTGGCTTGGCACGTTTAAGCTTTATAGTATTGTTATTGTGGGTGGCTTATGGCTTTCATAGCATTTATCGCATCGAGCTTCCGGTTAACTATCACTTAGACATTTTTAAAGCCCCGCAACTGGCCAAAAAACTCATTTGGGGCGCCGCTATTAGCATCCCCTTGATGGCAGCATTGGCTTCTGCCGCGGGCTTTTTTGCCACCGCATTTACAGTTTATTGGCAAGTGGTGCTTAGCTTCATCATCGCGACAGTTTTCTTGCTGGGTTATTTGCTTATTCACCGCTGGATGCTATTGCAACGCCGCCGAATAGCCTTTGACCGAGCCAAAGTGCGCCGCGCCGAAATGATTGCTCAGCGCCAGTCTGAAGAAGATGATCCAAACAGTTCTAACGAAGGTGTTATCGACTCAATCGATGAACCGGTTATCGACCTAGACACCATTAGCGCACAGTCGCTAGGCTTATTGCGCGCCGCTTTGGTATTGTCTTTGGTTTTGGTACTGCTACTGAGTTGGTCGGAAATGACCAGCGCCTTCTCATTCTTAGATAATGTCACCCTATGGGAAAGCAATAGCAGCCGCGCTGGCGTTGCCACGGTAGATGCTATTACCCTGCGCTCTTTAGGCTCAGCCTTGCTGGTATTTTTCTTCGCAGTGGTGTTGATTCGCAACTTGCCGGGCTTACTAGAACTGATGGTGCTTCAACACTTATCCCTTAACCCAGGCACCGGTTTTGCCATCACCACCATGATTAATTACATGGTGATATTGTTTAGTATTTTCAGTGGATTTGGTTTGCTGGGTATCGAGTGGTCGAAATTACAATGGCTAGTGGCCGCGCTCACCGTTGGTTTAGGTTTTGGCCTTCAAGAGATTTTTGCCAACTTTATCTCTGGTTTGATTATCTTGTTTGAAAAACCGATTCGAATTGGCGATACCGTCACCATTCGTGACCTTACCGGCACGATTTCTAATATCGAAACTCGCGCGACCACAATTGTGGACTGGGACCGCAAAGAAATAATCGTGCCCAATAAAGCCTTCATTACCGAGCAGTTTATAAACTGGTCACTTACCGACCCTATCACCCGCGTGGTTCTAATGGTGCAAGTAAAACAGGGCTCTGATAACGAATTAGTGACCAAGCTGCTGCAAGAAGCCGTTGATGCAAATAGCCTCGTATTGGCTAACCCTGCACCAGAAATCTACTTTACCGAGTACACCAATAACGGTATGAAGTTTGAGATGCGTATCCACGTGAGTGAAATGCGCTACCGCTTGCCGATGACCCATGAACTCTACACTTTGATCAATGACAAGTTTAAGGCGAATAAGGTAGAGATCGCCTACCCACAATTAGATATATCTCTCAATACATAAACATGATTTTGCTATCTTAGGGCTTTAAAAAACTACTATTTCAACTAATTAGCCCAGAGACCCTCGATCATGGCCGTGCAAAAACATTTCAAACTGCTGGTTTGTTTTATTGTTCCCTTGTTAATACTGGCGCTTCCCACCAGTGCTATTCCACTACCAGAGTTAACCGTAGTTCAACACCGTATCATTGCTATCTTTGTATTAGCGGCGCTACTATGGATTTTTGAACCAGTACCAGTGTTTGCCACTTCACTGCTAATTATCACCCTCGAACTGGTGCTTATCTCTAACCAAGGGATTAACGCCATAGTGGCCGATACCGGGCCTGCGCCAATGGGCGACTTGCTTCCATACACCAGCATCTTTAATGCTTTTTCATCACCAATCATCATCCTGTTTATGGGTGGTTTTGCCCTAGCCATTGGCGCATCTAAGTTTGAGCTAGACAACAACCTAGCCCGAGTACTGCTAAAACCCTTTGGTAAACGCATCCCAATGATTATGCTCGGCATTATGCTGATTACCGCGATTTTCAGTATGTTTATGAGCAACACCGCTACCACCGTAATGATGCTGGCGATTGTAGGCCCTTTAATTGCCGCAGCGCCGCGCAATGATTTAGGCATGAAAGGCTTAATTTTGGCGATTCCAGTGGCAGCTAATACCGGTGGTATTGGTACCCCGATTGGTACCCCACCAAACGCAATCGCCCTGCAGTACATTCCCGAAGGACAAATTACCTTCGCTTCTTGGATGGCCTTTGGCATTCCCTTTGTAATTATTCAATTGGCGATTGGCTGGTTTTTATTATGTAAGCTCTACCCCTCAGAAACCGGTGTGTTAGAGCTTAATTTAAAAGGCCGCTTTCAAAAAAGCACCCGCGCTTACATTGTATATGCCACTTTCGCGCTCACCATTTTATTGTGGCTAAGCACCGCTTGGCATGGCATGAACAGTTACGTAGTGGCGATTATTCCTTTAGCTGTGTTTACCCTCACTGGAGTCATTGGAAAAGACGATCTCAAGCTATTTAACTGGGACGTACTTTGGCTCGTGGCCGGTGGTATCGCCATGGGCATGGCGCTAGAGAAAAGCGGTTTAGCCGCCAAGATTGCTACCTCTATCGACTTTGCTAGCCTGCCAACCTTAGCTGTGATTGTGGTGCTATCCATTGTTTGTGTAGTGATGGCAAACTTTATGTCGAACACCGCTACCGCCAACTTAATTATGCCGATTGCCGCTGCGGTAGCCACCAGCTTAAACGGCTTAGATGGTGACGGCGGCATTACCACATTACTGATCATTGTGGCGCTGTCGGCTTCCTTAGGCATGATGCTACCCGTGAGCACCCCGCCCAACGCCTTGGCCTACTCTACCGGCTTTATCGAAACCAAAGACTTGATTAAGGTAGGTGGCGTTATTGGCTGTACCGGTTTGGCTCTGCTTTACCTAGCGATGATGGTGTTCTTATAGGTAACTAAGTACGGGAGCGAGAGCTCCCGCTGACAACCTTAAGCGCGTTCTACGCTAAAACTTTGCACTGCTTGAATATTGGGCGCATCTAAGGCGAGCATCAACAAGCGGTCAATACCAAGGGCCACCCCAGCACAAGTCGGCAAGCCCGCGCCAAGTGCAGCCAGAAAACGTTGGTCTACTTGCGCAGCAGCCAAGCCCATATTTTCCCGAACCTGCTGGTCTTTAGCAAAACGCTGAGCCTGCTCTTCAGCATCAGTAAGTTCATGAAAACCGTTGGCTAACTCTACGCCTTTAAAATACAACTCAAAGCGCTCTGCCACTTGCGGATCATCTGGCGATATTTTGGCGAGCGCAGCCTGCGATGCAGGGAAGTGGTAAACAAAGCATGGTCGTTGCTGCGCTATTTTAGGCTCTACTCCTAAGCTAAATAACAACTGCAAAATGGTGTCGCGGTCGGGTTCGCGCGCCACTAAGTCTTCAACGCCCAAGGTTTTAGCCACTTCAATAAACTCGGCGTGGCTAGCGCTTAAGGGGTTTAGGCCTAATTGTTGCTCAAAGGCTTCCACATAGCTTATGCGCTCAGCTTTCTCCCAGGCCAAGACCTCATGCATCAATGCATCTATTTCATCCATTAACGTAAAATGGTCAAAGCCTATGCGATACCACTCCAGCATTGTGAACTCAGGATTATGAAAACGCCCCGCTTCTTCATTGCGAAAAGCTTTGGCCAGCTGGTAAATACAACCACTGCCTGCAGCCAGTAATCGCTTCATGTGAAACTCGGGCGAGGTTTGCAAATACAACGGCAAAGTTTGCGGAGCTGCCGGCCCCGACAAGGTGGTGCTAAAGCTATGTAAGTGCACATCGCTCACGCAGGCTTGGCTCAAACAGGGAGTATCAACTTCCATCACTTCACGCTTGGCAAAAAAACATCTGATTTTATTAATGATTTTCGCCCGCTGCTGAAGAGATTGAATACTTGCCGAGGGTTGCCAAAGTGTTTCAGACATGCAAATTTTTTCCTGCATTGAGTTAGAGAGTTTCGCGAGGTTTTATACCACTTTGCTAACAAAAGCGGGAGTTATATCTCAAAAGCCAAATTATCTCAGCCGCTTGCTCAAAGTAGCGTCAATATTTGATTTTAGTCAAACACCAAAAAGCTAATACCCGCACAATCATTGTAGGCTTATTTCGTATGGAGAAAAGCGTGGAAGTAATCAAAACTGATGTTGCCATTGTTGGCGCTGGGGGCGCAGGTTTGCGTGCTGCGATTGAAGTTGCACAGCAGCACCCAGAGTTAGAAGTGGCACTAATTTCAAAAGTATATCCAATGCGCAGCCACACGGTTGCCGCCGAGGGTGGCGCTGCAGGCGTAGCCCAAGATCACGATAGCTTCGAAAACCACTTTAACGATACCGTATCGGGTGGCGATTGGTTGTGTGAGCAAGACGTTGTAGATTTTTTTGTTGAGCGTGCACCTAAAGAGCTTACTCAGCTGGAGCATTGGGGTTGCCCCTGGTCTCGTCGCCCTGATGGTAGCGTAAATGTACGCCGCTTTGGGGGCATGAAAATTGAGCGCACTTGGTTTGCCGCCGATAAAAGTGGCTTCCACATTCTTCATACTCTGTTTCAAACCTCAATCAAATACCCCAGCATTAAACGCTACGACGAGCATTTTGTACTCGACCTAGTGGTTGAAGATGGTGAAGTAAAGGGCTTAATCGCCCTCGATATCGCCGAAGGCGAAGCTAAATTAATTCAGGCTAAGTCAGTAATTATCGCTACTGGCGGTGCAGGCCGAGTCTATCGTTTTAATACTAACGGCGGCATTGTGACTGGTGACGGCATGGCGCTAGCTTACCGCCATGGTGTGCCTCTGCGTGATATGGAGTTTGTCCAATATCACCCAACCGGTTTACCTGGCTCAGGCATCTTGATGACCGAAGGCTGTCGTGGTGAAGGTGGCATTCTTACTAACAAAGACGGCTACCGTTACCTGCAAGACTACGGCCTTGGGCCAGAAACACCGGTAGGCAAACCCGAAAATAAATACATGGAGCTAGGCCCACGTGACCGCTTAAGCCAGTGTTTTTGGCAGGAGGCACAATTAGGCCGAACCATTGAAGGTCCCAACGGCGACTACGTAAACCTAGATCTTACCCACTTAGGCGAAGACTACTTACTAGAACGTTTGCCGTTTATTTGTGAATTAGCTAAAGCTTACATGGGTGTAGACCCAGTGAAAGAACCAATTCCAGTGCGCCCAACCGTTCACTACACCATGGGCGGTATTGAAACCGACGGACGTTGTGCCACCTCAATGAAGGGCTTGTATGCTGTTGGCGAATGTTCATCAGTAGGTTTACACGGTGCCAACCGCTTAGGCTCTAACTCGTTAACCGAAATTACCGTGTTTGGCCAGGTGGCTGGCGAATCTGCCGCACGCAATGCCATTGTTAGCGAACATGGCGATAGCGCTAGCTTATTAGCTCAGGCCGAACAAACCCTAGCGAGTTACCAAGCGCTAAAAACCAACCAAGGCGATGAGAAAACCTCAGACATTCGCAACGAGTTAGGTCGCACCATGGAAGCAGGTGTGGGTATTTACCGCACCGAAGAAACCATGCAGCAAACCATCGACAAAATTGCCGAGTTAAAGCAGCGTTATAAAAACATCAAGTTGGTGGATGACAGCGAAGTATTCAATACCGAATGGTTATACGCGGTAGAGCTGGGCTACCTGCTCGACGTAGCCGAAGCCATGGCAGTTTCGGCCATCAACCGTAAAGAGAGCCGTGGTTCTCACCAACGTATTGACGGCTTCGAAAAGCGTGATGATGTGAACTACCTTAAGCATACCCTAGCTAACTACCGCCCAGATAGCGCGCCAGAAATTAGCTATAGCGATGTGAAGATTACTAAGTCTCAACCCGCCGAACGCGTCTACGGCGCAGCAGCCGACGCCCAAGAAGCAGCCAAGAAACAAGCGGAGGCAAACTAACATGGCAGATTCAATTAAAATCGATATTCTGCGCTACCGCCCAGAGAGCGATAAAGAGCCAGTATGGCAAAGTTATGATGTGCCCTTCACCAATGAGATGTCGCTGCTAGAAGCCTTGGCTTACATTAAAGACGAACTCGACCCCACTCTTAGCTATCGCTGGTCCTGTCGCATGGCCATTTGTGGTAGCTGCGGCATGATGGTAAACGGCGTTCCAAAGCTAGGTTGTAAAACTTTCCTCCGTGATTATAAAAACGGAATGAAAGTAGAAGCCTTGGCGAACTTCCCCATCGAGCGCGATTTAGTGGTAGATATGAGCGACTTTATTGAGAAGTTAGAAGCCATTAAACCCTACATCATCAATGACAAGCCGCGTGCTTTAGAAGATGGCTGCCACACTCAGTCACCCAAGCAAATGGCCCAATACAAACAATTTTCTATGTGTATTAATTGCGGCCTTTGTTATGCAGCTTGTCCGCAATATGGCTTAGATAAATCCTTTACAGGCCCTGCCGCATTGGCGCTACTTCACCGCTATAACCAAGATAGCCGCGATGCGGGCAAAGCAGAGCGCATGAAGATAGTAAACGCTGAAGAAGGCGCTTGGGGCTGTACCTTTGTGGGTTACTGCTCGAAGGTATGTCCTAAAGACGTAGATCCAGCGGCAGCGATTCAACTTGGTAAAGTAGATAGCGCCAAAGACTATGTAATCGCCATGTTCAAGCCAGGAGAGTAAGCATGAGCAAACGTAAACCTTATGAAAGAAAAATGGGTGCAACGTGGTGGCTTAAAAACACGTTTCATACCAAGTACATCATTCGTGAAGGCTCTAGCCTAGTGATTGCCATCTACAGCTTTGTATTGCTGTTTGGCTTATTCCGCTTAAGCCAAGGCGCAGAGGCTTTTAATGGCTGGGTGGAAGCTATGAGCCAACCCGGCTGGATTGTATTTCACCTGCTCAGCCTTGCGTGGACGCTATACCACAGCATTACCTGGTTTAGCCTTGCTCCAAAAGCGGCCAACATTTGGCTTGGTCAAAAACGGGTACCCGACAACTGGATTGTTAGCGGTATGTATGGCGCACTAGCAGTGATTAGTTTAGCTGGCTTAATCTTGGTTTTGATTTAGGAGACACTGATGAAACGTTCTAATGAACCGGTATTTTGGGGAATGTTTGGCGCGGGCGGCATGGTTGCAGCCTTGTTCACTCCAATTGCTATTTTAATCACCGGCTTACTGGTGCCTATGGGCATTATCTCCGGCGAGCAATTCTCTTATGAGCGGCTGTTGGCCTTTTCTCAACACTGGATAGGTGCCGCGGTCATTTGGATAGTCATTAGCTTACCGCTTTGGCTGTGTATGCATCGCCTTTACCACACCCTGCACGACTTTGGCATTCATGCCGGCAACCTAGTTAAAGCGCTGTTCTACGGCGTAGCATTTGCAGGCTCTATTGCTTGCGCTACTTTGCTATTGCTGGGCCTTGTATAAGCAACTTAATAAACGTGGGCTAAGCGCTTAGCCCACGATAAGCTTCGAAAAAGCATATTCCAGCAACCAGCAAAAATGCCACCCAAGATAAGTGCTTAGCTTTACTGAAAAATACAGAAAGTAAGGCGCTAAACATAAACACACAGCCAATAGTCACCAAGGTAAAAGTATTGGCAGCAGAAGCTTGTAACAGTAGAGCTGCAAATCCTAATGCGCATAGCGACAAGATATGCCAGCAGAACCGAAGTGTGCCTTTGGTAAATTGATCATCACCAAATAGATGCGGAATATTATCGCGTTTAAATAAACGCCTGAGAATATACTTTTCACCTAAATAAGAATGCACGAAAGCAATAAAAACCAAAATCAGTGAAGCGGATAAAAGTAGCATGCGCCATCCCAGAAACTCTTCCCATTGGAGCCTAGCACTTATAATCATTATCTCCACTCAAACAAACTCTCGCGCCTGCACAAGCTTAGACAAAGAGAAGTAGTTTTTAGGCGAGCGAGCAAACAGCAAGAATGAAAGAAGTAGTGATTCTAGATATCGACTGAACTTAGTTACAGCCTGATACGCTTATCGTGCGATAGCCGCTAAAGGGAGTACTTTAATCAACTAGGTAGGAAACAAGCAGGCTAAAGATCAGCCTACTTTTAAATCTCGCTGGCAGTTACGTTTAAGTAAACGAATTTCAGATTCTAACTGCATTTCTCGTTGTTTAAGCATATCCAATTCTGCTTCTTTACAAGCCAATTGCTCAAATACGCCCGTTGGGTAATCACCGCCACCTTTAGCAAAACTCAGCTTGTGGGAGTAACGCTTACTTACGTGCCCTACTGGTGCTTCTATCACCGCATCCATACTGATAACCTTTTTATCATTAAGTGAGTCATTGCTTAAGCATTGCAGACAAATGGCATTTACGCAAAGTAAAAAATTGACTTAAATCAAAGCGATTAGCGGGGAAATTTTATTCAACTGGCAAATATATTTTTCGTCTAAAAAGTCAGTTGATCAAGCTAGATCTTAAACAAATAACCAAATAAAAAAGGGAGCCTAAGCTCCCTTAAATTTAGTGAAGTAGCGTTTACTTTACGCGACCTACATATTCAGCGCTGCGAGTATCAACTTTTACCACTTCGCCAATTTGGATAAACAAAGGCACACGGACTACTGCACCTGTAGTTAAAGTAGCCGGTTTACCACCAGTGCCGGCAGTATCACCTTTAAGGCCTGGGTCAGTTTCGGTTACTTCTAACTCTACAAAATTAGGGGGCGTCACTAAGATTGGGTTTTCATTCCAAGTGGTAATAACACATATGTCTTGTTCAACTAACCATTTAGCCGTGTCGCCGACAGCTTTTTCATCTGCAGCAATTTGCTCAAAAGTATCGTTGTTCATGAAATGGTAGAATTCGCCATCGTTATACAAGTAGGCTAGTTCGTAATCCATCACGTCAGCCGCCTCTACAGACTCGCCCGACTTAAAGGTTTTTTCTAAAGTTTTACCGGTTAATAAACGGCGTAACTTAACACGGCTAAACGCTTGGCCTTTACCTGGTTTTACAAATTCATTCTCTAGAATTGCATAAGGCTCGCCGTCGAGCATAATTTTTAGCCCGCCTTTGAATTCACTGGTACTATATGACGCCATTTGGTCCTCTACTTACAAGGTAATATCAATTTCAATGTTGCGAATAATACCGCGAAACGACGCTGCTGTGCAGGGTAATTGGCAAAAAGAGCTGGCAAACGCCATCACAGATCCCAAAGATCTGCTGCAATTTTTGCAATTGGACCCAGAAAACTATCAATCAGACATCGCAGCCCGCAAATTATTCCCAATGCGCGTACCTTTAAGCTTCGCCAAACGTATGCAAAGTGGCAACCCTAAAGACCCATTGTTACTGCAGGTTTTGCCCCAGCAAGCAGAATTTATTGACGTTGCAGGCTTTAGCCAAGATCCCCTTGAAGAGCACCAAGCCGCTGTGCCGGGCTTGCTACATAAGTACCAAAGCCGAGTGCTGTTTATAGTGCGAGGCGGCTGCGCAGTAAACTGCAGATATTGCTTTCGTCGCCACTTTCCCTATCAAGATAACAGTCCGAATAAACAAGGCTGGCAACAGGCTTTAGATTACATTGCGAAAGATGACGCGATTAATGAAGTGATATTTAGTGGCGGCGATCCACTGATGGCAAACGACCAACAGCTTGCTTGGCTGGTAGAACAGCTAGAACAAATCGACCACTTAAAGCGGCTGCGCATTCACACCCGTTTACCGGTAGTGATTCCTAGCCGCATAACTGAAGAGCTGGTTGAGCTGCTGGCTCAATCTCGCCTGCAAACCATTGTGGTAAGCCATATCAACCACCCCAACGAGATAAACCAAGAGCTAAGCTGCGCCTTTGCCAAATTACACCAAGCGGGTATTACCCTGCTTAACCAAGGTGTGCTACTAAAAGATATAAACGATGATGCCAGCACTTTGGCACAGTTGAGTGAAGCCTTATTCTCGACCAATATTTTGCCCTACTACCTGTTCTTGCTCGACAAAGTAGCAGGCGCAGCCCATTACGATATTGACGAGCAAAGCGCAGTGTCGATAATGCGAGACTTATATCAACGCTTACCTGGCTTTTTAGTTCCACGCTTAGCCCGCGAGCAAGCAGGCAAACGCAGTAAAACACCAATAGATATTGGCTTGAGCTAAACTAAAGCAACAGAACAAGGCTTAACGCAGATTTTGAGTTAAGCGCGTATTCACCCAAATACAGTGACCACATCCATGGATAAAACCAAGCTCATTGAGCAAATACAAGAAAACCTCAAAGATATCTACCATAAGGCTATTGATGCCGACACGGTGATACAGCAACAACAAGAGCAAGGCAAAGCCAAGTATACCGAGTTGTTTAAAGACAGTTTATTTAAGGCCAAAGACCGTCAGTTTTTGCCTTACGTGGAAGAGTTAGCCAGTGATTTGGTGCTACTGCAGGAAAGCCAAGACGACGAGCACTTTGTTACTCAACTAAAGGTTATGGTTGCCAAACTTGAGCAAATCCACAGCCTACTGGCCGACTTTAAACAGCTTACTCGCTAGGGCTATCTGCAAACGCTCTTAGGTAGGGGGAGAATTCTTCGGCTGGCGCCCAAGCTGCAACAGCCGCTCCCAATACCAACACTTCTTTAGTTATGTATTTAAGCTGATCTAAATGCTGTTGATTCTCTACGCCGTCTACCAATAACTTCACCCCCAAACGATTAGCAAACATCACCGTGGCAATCAGCATGGGCTGTTTATCGCTGGCATTTAGCAGATCCGACATTAGCGATTTCGCCCCGCGCAAGTACTGTACTGGCAGATGATTAAGCAATTCCAAGGGGCACTCTGCACTACCAAAGTTATCTAGCGACAAACTCACCCCTATACGGCGTAACTCACGAATCGCATCCACACAATCTAACAGCATTTGTTGGTCGCTATCGATAATGTTGATGATTAAGCGATGCGGCAATATTCGGCTTTCTATTAAGACTTTGTTCACCAATACCAGCAAGTCGTTATGTAAGGTGGAAGAAGAAATCGACACTGCCAGCTGCAAATTAGTATTTAAGCCATGCTGCCAACGCTTAAGTTGCTGGGTAGATACGCGTAGTACCCAAGATTCTAGCGCCACCACACAGCCACAAGCGTGGGCAACATCAACCAGCTCGGCCTGTTCCACCCAACCATAAACCGGATGCTCCCAGCGCGCTTGAACTTCGGCACCTATCACTTTGTCATTCGCTAAGTCTAAAATTGGCTGGTAAAACAAACTCATTTGCTGGTTTTCTAGGGCGTCGCGAAACTGGCTGAGTAAGTGTTGCTCTCGCTCTTTGGCTAATTGCATCTGTCCTTCAAAAAACTGCCAAGAGCTACAACGCGATTCTTGCTTGGCTTGGTACATTGCTGTATCAGCTTGGCCTAATATACTTAGCCAGTCGTCTTGGCTGTCTAAAGCAGTGCTAATACCGATACTGGTGCCCACAAAGCACTCTCTGTCTTCCAAAGACATAGGCTTTTCGATCACGTTAATTATACGCTGTGCAAAGCCGGAACAGTCTTCTCTAGAGCGCACTCTAGTTTGCACAATGGCAAACTCATCGCCCCCCAAACGCACTGCATAATCACAATGGCGCATTTGCCCATTTAAGCGCTGCGCCACCACATTTAAAATGCGGTCGCCATATTCGTGGCCATAGCTGTCGTTAATGCTTTTAAAGCCGTTAAGGTCTAGCACCATAATGGCGTAATCACGGCGATTATTTTCTAGGCTGGCAATAAACTCGCGCAAACCGGCCCGATTAGGTAAACCAGTAAGAACATCGTGGTTAGCAAGATAGCGATTGATATGATTCTCACGCACTATCATCACAATCAGAATGGAACCACTAATTAGCAGCGCACCAATGGCAAAAGACAAAAATAGCTGCAATTGCAGTAACCTAAAGTCGGTTTTCTTATCAAATTCGCTATTCCGCTGAAACTCTTTATTCACCAAGGTATTGATGGGAGCCGAATACATGTCTAGCCGCTCAATAACTTGTTCAAATTTTTCGTGGCTAGGAGGAAGAGCTTGCAGTAAAGGCTCAATTCGTTGTATTTCTTGAAACAGCTCACGCACTAGCTGTCTAGCGGTCTTGATGTTATGAAAGCCCGCATTTTCTTGGCCTTCTAACAGCACAGGAAAACGGCTCCACAATATGTCATAACGCAGCATTAAATCAGAATGCTTAACTCCGCCAAGGCGATACAGCTGCAGCGAATTAATAAAACGGCGATGCTCCATTTGCAACTGAACCACCGACCAAGACGTAGAAGACTTAGGCGATTCAAGTAGCTGAATAATTTGCCTTAGTTGGTAAATACTGATGATCGCACTGACCACAAACAGCGATACCACTAAGGAAATTAAAAACTTTTTATATTTTTGCGGAAGCTGGGTAAGCCAATTCATCAATAGCTAGGCTCACTTAACAATAATGCTGCGTAATTGCCAAATCATAAAATCGTTATAGGGCATTTGCAGTAATTCGGGGTGGTCATCAATTGGTAGCATTAACCACAATGGGCCTTTATCACGCACCCGCATCGGGCGGTCGTTATCAGACCAAGCCAAAATAGGATCAAATTTCTCAATCTCGGAGAAATCTATTTCAACCTCATAATTATTTAAGGCTACCAAAGTCAGTTTACTCGATTGCGCGCCAGCTAAGGCTAATACTTCGGCTACTTTTGGGCCTTTGTAGTGATGGCGGGTTTCAACCCAAGGGTGGCGGGTAACAATAGTATGTTGTGGTAAGGCCTGTAGCATCTTTAGGTCAAAGTCTGCTGCACCTTGGTTGTTACCATGCTGAATAAGGCCAGCAATGGTTAATATGGGTTCGTCTTGTGGTGTTGCTAATTCTGCCGAGCTGAATGAGCAACATAGCAATAAACTAAATGCTAACAAAAATCGCATAACTCGTTCTCCTTAACGTGGTTAGCTGCGCTTAACTGTATCGTTCAATCCTAAACCATAGCGCATTTGTTGCAGTTACATCTTGAGTATGCGTGAGTTTTAGCGAATAAAAAAGGGCAAGCTAAAAAGCTTACCTTTTTTAGGTGTATTGAACTTGCAGCAAATGCCCCGCACAGAACTCGATTTCAAAAATATTGGGGCAACAAGCAATAACTAGCACTAACTAAAGAACTGATACAAAACATCAAAGTCCTTATTATTTGTTATCTCTTCTACGCCAAGGCTAAAACTGGTAAATCAGTCCGGTGTCATGCAAACGTTTAAAAATTCTGCGTTGCTTTTCCGTGGTTCGTCCCTTGCGGCCGCCCTGTTCACGAATAAGCTGACGCATTTCCAGCCACTCTTCACTTCCCCAACGAACCGACTGTGACTTAAGCAACTCAAACTCGCGTTCCAGCTCTTCGACAAAGGCTTCACTTTTCAAGAAGAAACCCACCTCGTTGTTATACAGCAATGAGCGATAATCAAAATTGGTTGTGCCAACAAAAGCGCCGTCGTCAAATAACATAAACTTAGCGTGCAGTTTGCCGTAGTGTTTGCTACCACCTAGCTCATCTGC
Organism: Agarivorans sp. Alg241-V36; assembly: GCF_900537085.1. NCBI lineage: Bacteria > Pseudomonadati > Pseudomonadota > Gammaproteobacteria > Alteromonadales > Alteromonadaceae > Agarivorans > Agarivorans sp. Alg241-V36. Next base: position 57,422 of record NZ_UNRE01000009.1, read on the forward strand.
ATCTGGCCCTCCTAATTGATAGAAGGTAATTCGCGGATGATTAATCAGCTTTTGCCAAGCCTCGGAATTTAAGAACTCTGGGTTCTCTTCGTTTTTAGAGAGGTCTTCATCTAACCACTGCTCACGTATTTCGTCACTCATGAGCACTGTGGGTACTGTGCTCATATCAATAACCGCTTGAGTAAAGAAGTTATCGCTGCTCAGCACCGAGTTAGTTAATACTTCAATGGTAGAACCTGGATTTTCCGCCAACCACATCTCGGCAACATTTAGCTCACGCTCGATTTTACCTTCATCTTTAAGCAAATCAGACTGCAGAAATAAGTAAGGAGATACAATGCGTACTTTCTTAATGCCTTTTTCTTCAATCGTCATTCTGGCTAAAAGGCCGCTAATTGAATTTACGTTAGCCAATTTGTTCGCACTGTAATTTGACACTACTTCGGAAGAATCGGCGTTAAGGTTATCTAGCTCATGGGCGAAACGGGTCTGGGTTTCTATAAAGCCTTCGGTTAAATACTCTTCAATATTCTGATAACGCTCAGTAAACTCAGGCGTGGCTTTAAGCCTCGCTAATTCATCAAGAGAGCGCTGCATGCGTTCAGTGTATGGGAATATAGTTGAAAGCTTTTTATTGCCTGGTTTGGAAAACAATACCGAGAAGTAATACTCGGTGAGTTGCCCTGGCGAGCTGTGAATATCGGCATCGGCCATTGGCCGAACTAAAATCTCTAAGTCGCGGAAAGCGTGTAAGTCTCGCTCTCCGTCTTCATCTAAGCCGTAATAATGCAAAGACACGTTGCGGCCACCGGTCATCACCCAAGCTTTTTCCGGTATCGCGCCATCAATAACCAGCAGCTTATCGTGAGAACGATTATTCGCTTTACCTCCAGCAGCAGTTAGGGCATTAAAGACAACGGCTTGAACTCGCGCTTGTTGGGTACTTATTTCACCAGCGCGGGTTTTCACAAACCCGGCTTGCTTAGCACACTCTATTAAGCCTTTTAGATCGCCGTGTTCCATACTTAGCGAGCCTAAACTATCTACCATTATTCGTACATCTACACCTCGTTTAACCGCTTGGCACAGCGCTCCTAAGATCGCATCGCCAGTTAAGTCTGGGGTAAAAATGTAATAGGTAAGGTCGATGCTGTGTTCAGCCTGTTCGATAAGGTGAATTTTGGTGGCGAGGCTACGAATCGCGTCATCAGTTGAGGTACCGACCACTTTCACTAAGGCATCTTGAACAGGAATTTTAGACTCACTGGCCAGCTTAATGTAATCACGCTCGAGTTCATCCTTGTCACGCCAGCGTCGATCTTCCATCTGCTTGCTTGTCCAAGCATCTTCAACGGCTTGGCTTGGCGGTACTGGGCTAGTCGAACAGGCCGCTAAGCTCAACACTGCAAGTAAAGGCAGCAACTTCCATATCATTATTCATTCCCTCTTTTTCTTATTCGGCTCAAGGCAACAAGCCAAGCTCTTCCTAAGCTTAATAATGCTAGCGTTTTATGGTGCGCTCAAACTAGCTTATTAGATATCAAACAAAGAAGATAATTTGAAAGCTAGTATGTCGATTTTTCAGGCGATAGCAAACGGTAACTGAATATTTACTATATTAAAAATAGCCTATTAAATCTGTTTTCCGCTTTAGCAATTAGTATGTAGCAAAGCATTAATAAGAGGTACAGATAACTCTCAAGTAGCAAGCTGTAATGGTTTGATTTAATTGAAAACTAGTTCAGGTAACCTGCAATATAGGCTAAGCCCACAGCTAAATAAGCCTTGATAATACTCAATCAAAACCTCAAGAAAAAGCGGTTTGCTCACTACTTAATAATGCTCTCGCTACTTGTCATAATGAAGCAATCTCGGCCAGACTCTTTCGCTTTGTACAGAGCCTGATCTGCTAGTCTGATTAAGTCGGTTTGGTTTATAGAATCTACCGGATAAACAGCGCCGCCAATACTTACGGTAATGTTGGTAGAAACACCATCGTGAGTAAACTCTTGCTGCCGCACCACTTCCAGTAAGCGCTTACCTATTTCAATGGTTTTTTCGGTGTTGGTTTCTGGCAATACCATCACAAACTCTTCACCGCCATAACGAAAAATATTGGTGGTTTCGGTTTGTTCAGCTTTAAGCAGCTCAGCAAACCAACGTAGTAAGTGATCGCCAAACTGATGGCCAAAGTTATCGTTAATCTTCTTAAAGTAGTCAATATCCAAAAACAACACGCCAAGATGGTGGCTATGTTCTTGCGCACTGCTAATTTCGGCGTCAACAAATTGATAGAAGGGGCGCATGTTATAAAGGCCTGTAAGAGGGTCTCGCACTGCAAGCTCCTCCAACTGATCCATTAACTCTAGGTTCTTTATACGCAGCGAACGCTTTTCGATGGCTCGATTCACAGAGTTAAGCATCACATCTAAATCTTCTACCGGTTTAAGTAGATAGTCGTAAGCGCCGGCTCTTAAACAGTCAATAGCGGTGAGTTCATCACTTTGTCCGGTAAGAATAATTGTATCTACTTCACTATCGGTTTGTTTTATGGCTTTGAGCAGCTCAACACCGGTCATTGTCGGCATGCGCACATCGGTGATCACTAAATCGACTTCTTGACTCATAAAAGACTCAAACGCCGCTTCGCCATTTTCAGCTTGCACAACTGTATAGCCTTCATCTTCAAGAAGCTCGGCTAATATTTCTCTAATTTCTGGCTCGTCATCGACGAGTAATATTTTTTCAGTCATATTTATATTCTCGAGGTTTAGCCTTGCAAGCTGCTTGTTTTAACCAGAGGTAGACACACATACATTCTCGTTCCGCTGTCACTATCACTAAGCACCTTAATACTGCCCTTGTGGTCGCTAACAATACCGTAAGAGATTGATAAACCTAGGCCAGTACCTTTGCCTTCTTCCTTGGTTGTATAAAACGGGTCAAACATCCTAGATTGCACATCAACAGGAATACCGTCACCATTATCGCTGACTTCAATTTCTACCCCTTGCTCATCTTCTGTTAAGCGAGTAGCCAGAGTTAATAGTTTATTGTCACTGCTGCTGGTGTTCATCGCATCGCGCGCATTACTAATCAAATTAAGCAGCACTTGCTCAAGTTGATTAGCATCCCCCTTAACCCAAAGCGCTGTATCTGAGAGTTGCACTGTAATACTAATACCACGCAGTTTAAGCTGCTCGCCCACCATCAAAATACTGTTGTTCACTACACTGTTAACATCCACTTCAATAAACTCTGTAGAAGAGTGGCGCGAGAAGGTTCTTAAGTGGTCGATTATTTTCATCATTCGTTTTGAATTACTCAGCACTGAGCCTACGAACTTGTGCAGCTTTTCATCATCGAGCGTCCCTTTGTTAATTCTACGCTCAAGCAATTGTCCACCATTTCTAATTATCATCAGAGGTTGGTTGAGCTCGTGGGCGACACCTGCCGACAGTTCACCAATTGACGCCAGCTTACTGGTTTGAATAAGTTGGGATTGGGTAGTTTTAAGCTCAGCATTGGATTGCTCAAGTTCTGTTTGCGCGTGTTTTAGCTGTTGAATATCGGAAGCTACACAGATAATACCGCTCGCTTCTCCGCTAGCATTAAGTAGCTGTGAGCTTGAAAGCATTACCGGCAACAAAGCGCCGGACTTGGCCACATAAGAGCACTCTGTTCGATATTTTTTATTGCTACTATTGGCAGTACGCTCGAATAACTCGTCAATGTTTGGCAACAATAACGACAAGTGCTGGCCAATCAATTCTTCGCGTCGGTAATTAGAGGCCGCTAGGGCCTCATCGTTAACCACTTCAATCACCCCGGCTGATGACGCCACAATCAAGCTTTCGGTCATACTCGCTAAAAGGTTATCAACATAATCTTTAGACACCGTGGTTTGGCGCAGAGTACTAGTCATTTGGTTAAAGTTATTACTTAGCTGGCCAAACTCATCACTGCCGTAAATTTTGGTCTCATGCTCTAAATCGCCATTGGCAATTATTTGCGTCGAGTAAACCAAGCCTGCTAAACGGTTGGAAACGGATTGTCGGATTTGCTTATAAACGTAAAAGCTTAGTGCCAAGCCTATGAAGCCCATAAAGGAAATAAAGACCACAAAAGTTTTTACAGACTTGTTCACTGACAAGAAGGCCTGTTCTACTTCGCTGTTTTGAAGCTCAACAGCGAGATCTAAGGTGTCGAGAATTTGCTCTTCATAGTCTTCTACCAACTCCAAATATTCACTAATCTCTTCATTAATTTGAATAAGCAGCGAGGCTACATCTACAATCTCTCGCACCCGCTCAGCATCAGTGGCGTTTTCTAGCTCAGCAGCTATTGCTATCAGCGCTTCCGAGGCTTCTTCTAGGCGTTCTTCGCCATCAATGCCCTGTTCATCAATATCCTCTTCATGGTCGCTCTGCGGAGTGCTCTCATCATCATCATGGTCTTCTTCTTCGCTACTGCTAAGTATTGTTAGATAAGTGAGACGAAAGAAATAGTTGAGCTGATTATCGACACTAGGTCCCCAAAGCCCTTCAGCTTGGTTATCGTGTAATTGTTCAAAGCGCTCGATAAGCTGCTGTTGTTCGGCAGCCAGCTTAAAAATGTTGTTTGCGTAATTTTCAAAGGTTTGCTTATGCTCAAGCATTTCGCGTTTTAAACCGCGCTCGGCGCTGTCTTGAGCGTGAATATCCCAACGTTCCAGCCATACATCGAAGAGCTCGACTGACTCATGAAACTCTTCAGCTTCGTCCATATCGCCGGTCGCAATAAAGCCTTGAATCTCTGCAAATAAGCGCTTAGAAACAGATTTTAATTCGAGGATCGCCACAATGTCGGGCACCGAGTCTTTGGCAACCTCATCAAATTGATTCTTAATAAAATTAAAGCCACTCAGAGAAGCGCCCATAAACAAGCAGAAACTAATGAAATAAAGAAGAAAGTTTAAACTTAGTTTTTTGCTTAACGACCAATCTTCAAACTTCACAGTGTTTTGTTTCCTTTATCGCGATGCTTATTGGCGAAAGTATAGTACAAGCCGCCCTGCTTTGAATCACAAATTTAAATAATAAAAACAGATGCTTACTGGGTAATATTTAAACTAAATTGTATCAATAAAATGGGATAACAGCCTAGTGACAGGCATTGTTATAGTGCTGAATAACACTGCTTAGGGTGAGCAAGAACAACACATATTTAAACCAATCTCATTATGCGCCCCTAGAAAGCAATTGGCACATAGAGAGCTGAAAACGTTCAAAGAGGCAAAGGCTGGATATGTTAAGCGGATAATATAGCTGGGAAACCAATGGTGAGATAGTCGGCAAAGCTGCTCTGATGTTTTAGCCAATGTTCGCCTGTCACTAGCAAAAGCTAGAACTAAAAAAGGGATGCCGTTGTTTACAACTAAGCATCCCTTACTATGTAGACTGGTGTCTAGCGTGGTATTAAGTCATCGCTTTAGCGAGACTTAAAGATACACGGCTGGCTTACATCATGCCGCCCACCACAATATAAGCAACTGATAATATGGCAAATTTATCCAATTCGCATTTAAGATACCCCAACTTATACCCCACAATGTTCTAGAATATCTAATATTTACATCGCAACGCTCAACTAAAGGTGGTCTAGAGCTCCCAAAATTGAGCAGTTAGGCGTGTTTTTAGATTGTTCGCCCAGTTGGTTTTGCACTTAACAGGACACGCTGTAAAAGCCACAGGTAATTACAATAGCAATCTCGCTAATTCAACTATGCATCGTAATGTTCTTTCGAACCAAATGATGGGCTCAAGAACTTACAGAGATAGCGGCGTTGTTGATCAATTCAGTGCCGATTCAGCCTAGATACACCCGCACTCACCTTTTATGAAAGCTACATTTTTCTATAATTTGCAATTGAGAAGTAGGGGCACCATGAATACTTTTTACAAGAGTTTCTATTAACAACCTACCGATCTTATGAAAATCTTGACGAAAGCCAGATATTGGTGGAGAAAAGTAACTAGGAAAATTGCAGGTTTCTATCAGCATCACTTCAATATCTTTACCAACCACTTTACCTGCATCTTGGATCCCAGCAATCACTCCCGCAGCATTGATTTCAGAACTACAGATCACGCCATCAATATTGTCTTCAGAAAGCGCTAACGTCTTACCTAGCTCGCGATAATTGAGTTCATCTGACTCAAAAATCACATTCTTTTCTTTTTCAAATTCAGCGCCAAACTCCATTGCCGCTCGGCGTGCGCCGTAGTACTTATGCCAAACAAAGGTATAAATCTCTGAGGCGCAAAGTAATCGTATGTTCTTACGTTGATTGGCAAATAGTTTACTGGCCGCTCGATAAACGATATCAGTATTATCAATGTCGACAAAAGGATGCTCAATGCTCATTTCGGTTTGACCAAATGTTACAAAGGGGACGCCGTTGTCGTGTAAGTAACTGACGCGTTCATCTTGTGTTTTGGTCATATTAAATATCATACCGCCGCAGAGATTGTTCTCTACTGCATATTTAACAGGCTCAAGAGGGTGCTCGTCTGGCCGAACTGGCAATACTGTAAGCTGGTAAGGGGATTCCTTCAAGGCTGAAGCAAAGCCTTCAATTAAGCCTAGCGAGCCAATATCACCAACTATATCCCCCGGCTTAGTCACTGGTAGTACTGCACAGATATTGTAGTTAATACCTGTTCTTAGACCAACTCCAGAAGGATTAGGGCGATAGCCTAGCTCTTTAGCAGCAGCTTTAACAATTTCTTTGGTTGGAGCCTTTACATCATCTCCATCCTTGAGCGCTCTGGAGACGGTGGTCACCGATAGACCTGTATGCTGGGCGATGGTTTTTAGAGTTGCTCTTGCCATAGTTTTCTTTTTGTTAGCTAGTTACGAAACGTTACGAGTCTTTATTGACAGCAATAATAACACGATAGCCCTACCCTAAAAACTGCCATTAGGAATTTTTGTTAACTTCAGGTCAAATAATAGTACTCCCTTTAGCCAAACTCACTAATAATTTAGTGAGTAAAGCGCAGTAACGCTGCCAAAGATGCAAAATAATTTGCAAGACTATGCTAAGTAACTAGCCTGCGGGAACCTTTCGAAACAACTGTTTACTTGTCTCGAACTAACCATAACGTTTATCTATTTGATTTCTTGCTCAAAAAACCATCATCACATATTTCATAACCAATCTATTAATTTTGTTGCCGTAACCTCTTCTTCCTTGCACACTAAAATCGTAACGTTTCGATTTAGGGTTTGGAGAGCGCTGTACCAGATAGTCGATGCTGCACGTTACTCACACTCAATAACATCATAAAAAGAGATTATAAAATGCGTATAACCCTAACTCCTACACTGCGGCGCAAGCTCAATTCATACCTAATACTCACTCAGGCTGGAGGCCTAGCCTTGCTGTTGGCTTTGCCAGTCAAAGCTTTAGAAACGCTGGATTATCTATACTCCATCCAAGGCAAGCACACTTTGGGCGCAATGCACAACCGCCAGCCAAACTCCAATCCCAACCTCTACAGTAGCCAATTACAGCAGGTTACTGGAAAATGGCCGAGCTTATACAGCACTGACTTTCAATTTGAACCTCAAGAGGTCACCTATCGCCAAACCATTACCAATCAGGTCATTACCGAGTGGAACAACGGTGCCATGATTCATTTAATGTGGCATGCCTGCAACCCTGCTAAGCAAAGTCCCTGCGAATGGGATGAGCAAGGCGTGTTAAGCCAAATGAGCGATCAGGAATGGAACAACTTAATCACCGACGGCAGTAATTTGAACCTACGCTGGAAAGCGATGATGGATGAAATTGCGGTCTATTTACAACAGATGAAAGACGCTGGGGTAGAGGTATTATTTCGCCCGCTTCACGAAATGAATCAATCATTGTTCTGGTGGGGCGGAAGACCCGGCGCAGAGGGTTCTGCACGACTCTATCAAATCACCCACGACTACCTACTCTATGAAAAAGGCTTAACCAACATTGTCTGGTTGTGGAATCTACAAGATTTTCAATCTCTAGCCCAGGATCTCAATGACTACGATCCCGGCAATGACTATTGGGACGTACTAACTTTGGATATGTACTGGAGCGACGGACAGGGTTATACCACTCAAAAATATCAAGCGATGAGCCAAAAAGCCGCTGGCAAACCCATGGCTATCAGCGAGTGTGATGACATCCCCATGCCAACGCTATTGGCACAGCAGCCACTTTGGACCTTTTTCATGCCTTGGTCCGAGTTGACCTTTGCCCATAATAGTTCAACCAAATTAAACACCGTATATCAATCAGACCGGGTACTCACGCTGGAAGAAATGCCCGGCTGGTTGGGTTATCAGTTCCCCAATTCGCCTCAAATTAATAAGACCTATATACAAGCACAGCATTACAGCAATCAAAGCGGTATTGTGCTGGCCAGCTCCAGTGATAATGGCGGAGCTCAAATGGCAACATCTATCGACGCCTATGATTGGTTAAGTTTCAATAATATTAGCGTGAAAAAATCAGGCAACTATGTATTTGCCTTTAGGGTAGCCAGCAGCAACGGCGCCAGCCTACGCTTAGAGCATGCTGGAGGTGGAGAGTCGCTAGCCACAGTGGTCATTCCTCCCACCGGTAGCATGTCCAATTGGACCACCGCATATGCCACTGTTTACCTTAGCGCAGGCACGCACAGCCTAGGGATAAAAGCGCTAACAAGTGGATGGAACATGAACTGGTTCTCTTACGACGATCAAGATTAAGTCCAATATAAAGCCCCGCTTGCGGGGCTTTATTACTTTAGATAACCGGAGCAGGCTGCCGCCAGCACCTAATACTACTACTCTTCAAGCTTATTGATCACCAGAGGATGAGTGCAGTGTTGCTGCTCTAGTTTATGCTGCTCAAACAATTGTTGCTGAGGTAAATACCACTGATTTAAACTTTGTTGTAACTGGGCTACCGCCAGTTCTGGTGACAGCCGCTGTTGTATCACCGCCTGACTGACCTCGCTCATTTGGGCCTGAAAGTTAGGCTCGCCTCGAGACAACAATTGGCTAAAATTGCGAATAGTGACATCACACTTAAAACGCCAGCCTTGCATGGTTCTGGCAAGCGGATTACTTAGCTCGAAGAAATGATTGGATAGCGAGAAAAAACCAGGCTCCGACTCGGTAAAAAGTTGAGCAAACTCGGCGCTTGTCATCCACTGCAACAGTTTGTAGGCCGCCTGTTTATTCGGGCTAGCACTGTTAATCGCAATCCCTTTGTCGGTATGGTCAGACACATAGCATTGCTGTTGCCCCTCAGGCACTGGCGGCTTAAACACAGCCAATTCTAAGTCAGCCGACAGATTGGCTATTTCCCAAGAGCCCCCTGGCGCAATGACCGCTTTGCCACTGTTAAAAAGCGCCCAGGCATCACCATAGGAACGGGCTTCATGGCCCTCCCCCATATAGCTGCCCCAAGCTTGAATACTAGCTAATGCCTGTTTATATGCCGGGCTATCAACCGCCTCTTTACCCTCTAGCAAACGAAAGCGGCCATCTTCACCCTGCCAATAATTGGGGCCAATGTTTTGCAGCGCTACTTCAGATACTGCCCAGGCATCCTTTGAGCCAAATGCCAAAGGCAGGTATTTGCCATGGCTTTTGATCCGTTCCAGGATATTAAAGAATTCCGCTTCGGACTCTGGCTCAACTAAGCCCAGCTCGGCAAAGGCACGCTTGTTATAAAAGAAACCGTGCATGACCGAGCCCAGAGGCAAACAAAAGCTACTGGCACCGGAGTCAGTTTGCCAAGCCGCCTGAGCAAAGCTGGGAAAATTCTCCATGCCCGCTAAATCAGTAATGTCTTCTAAGTACCCAGCCTTAAACCAATTCAATGAAGGGTCAAAGGGCTTGCACATCACCAAATCTCCGGCTTCTTGGTTGGCGAAGCGTTGGTTCTGGGTGGGCACATAATTCCAACTATCCATTTGCTTGATGACTAGCTCAATCTCAGGATGATGGCGTTGAAAAGCAGGAATAATTTTCTGTTGCCAGAGCCTAAGTTCGTCTCCCCAGGTATCGATAACCAATCTCTGATTGGCATGGGAGGATATGCTAAGCATCAGTATAATGAGCGATAAAAACAATTTCATGTGTCCTCCTAGACTACAAACTTCTCTACTAAACCCTGTTGTTGGTTGGCTAAGGTCGCCAGAGAAATACTGCTATTTGCTGATTGCAGTGCTCCTTGCTCAGTGGAGCGAGAACTATCGCCGATCAGCTTTGCGTTTAAAGCGAGACTGGTGCACACTTCAATTTGTTGATGAGCGGCGCTATTAATGGTTTTAGATAACTCCGAAACTGAGAGCACTTTCTCTGATACCTTCTGCAACATCAGTTGGGCACCTTTAGTCTGGTTAAGGTTAGCATCGGTCTGATCCTCACTCGCCTGCATGGCTCTTAAGATCTGATCGGAGCATTGGACTAGCTCTGCTATCATTTTTTGTATCACCAATGTGGAATCTTGAGAGCGGTTGGCCAGCTCCCTAACTTGCTCGGCAACCACGGCAAAACCCCGCCCCGAGTCACCCGCGCGAGCGGCTTCGATAGCGGCATTCAAGGCCAGTAAGTTAGTTTGCTCTGCAATTCCCTGAATAATGTCGACCACTTTACGGATCTCGCCAGTCGTATCGCTGAGTTGCTTCGAGAAGGCTGCGGCATCACTAATAGACAGAGATAACTCCTCCATTGAACCACAATTATGAGCCATCACTTGCTTACCACTAAGCAGATCCTCGCAAGCGCTGACGATGTTATTTAGTGATTGATCACTAAATCGGCGTACATCATCAGCATTACCTTCCAACTGAGTAACTGCCGTAGCTATTATTTCGGTTTGCTGGCGCTGCTTTTCCACTTGCTGCTTGGTTTGCTCACTCACCAACGCAGCACTATTTGACTCAAGCACCAAATCACCTGAAGCTTTGCTGATCCCTCCTAGCAAATGAGCCAATTGATCTGCTAAACCATCAATAGATTGCGCAATACTGGCAAACTCATCCTTAGCTTGATAATGCGTTCTAACCGTAAGGTCACCTTGAGCCAATTTGCTTAATACAGGCCTTAATCGTGACAGTGGTTTTCGAATTCCATTGAACACTAAGCTGGCAATGACTAAGCCTACCAAAGCGGCAATCAAGGCTAGTAGTAAGCTAATGCGATTGCCAAAGTTTAGAGCTTGATCTGCAGCATCTTGACTTTGGCTGGCTGAAGCAATCGTTGAACCAATGAGTTGCTCAAGCTCTGCTTGAACTAACAATGCAGCTTGCTTCGAGTCTTCGCTAGATTGCATCAATTTAGCCTCCAGTCTAATCTCCTTAACCAACATATTGAGTAGTCCAGTATCCGATAAGGTCATTTGCTTGAGTTGAATGATAGTGTTAACGAAGCGCTGTTTCACATCATGAGCAATATCCATAGCCTGCAAGTGTTGCAGAGCTATTCGAATGTCATTCTCAAGGGTGTGCTGCAGTTGGCTGATGTCTGCATGGTCATCAATTCGCCGTAGGTTTTTTAAGTCCCGATTAAGCCCGCTAGTTACTAATTCTGCTCGGTTATGTAAAGAACGGCTGCGTTGAGCAACTTTTAATAGTAGCTGGGCAGCTCGAGAATACCGATCTTCTAGTGAAATAAACTGGTGCATCAGAGCCTGTTTCCGCAGGCTCAATTCTACCAACTGCTGCTGCGCCAACATGGTCTTCTCAGCCTTATTCAAATACATGCCAATACTATGTGAAACTTGATTCAACAGCAGGCTATCTTCGGTCTCCATATGATAAGAAGAAAGCTCTGCCATCAGGTTAGTAAAAAGTATTCGCTTATCAGTAAAGCTCTCAGACATGTCTAGTAATTGCTCACGGTCATGGTTCATCAAAAAAGCAAACACATCTGTCTGCGCCCTTTGCACCATCGACTCTAAGCGATAGGCCGACACCAGCTTAGGAGAAGCATTTTCTACTATGTTGGTGATGCGTTGATACATCAAGTTGCTGGTAAAATGGTTGCAGACTACTACTACTATTAGTAGAACGAACATCAATGTGAAGCCCATAATGGTTCGAACAACTATAGACATCTATTTCTCCTCAAATTGCGACTTCAAAGCTCCACGACGGAGCTAGCACCATCTTTAAGTGCGAATAACGGCGTACAACTGCGCCAGCGCAGACTAACGACCTCGATCAAAAAATTTAGCTTTCTCAATGCATTGCAACTTGGACATGGCCTCTCCTTTGATCCTGAGAATCAATACTTCAACCAACCTTCGACCAATCAAGTGCAAGTCCTGGCGGAACCCTGAAATAGGTGGAGAAAAATACTCTGCAAAGTCACTGGTTTCTAAGACCAGTAAGTCCACGTCATGGCCAACCTGCTTACCACTATCTTTAATCCCTGATAACACCCCTGCTGCATTAATTTCCGAACTACAGATGATTCCATCCACCGGCGTGGCCGCATTCACTAATTCGCGGCCCAAGGAGCGCAGTTCAATATTGCTCCGTTCATAAATCACATTGCTGCACCGAGTGAATGACAGGCCGTGTTCCATAGCAGCCCGTCGCACACCAAAGTATTGGTGCCACGCGAAAGTGTATTCGGCCGGAGCACTCAGTAAGCGGATCTCCTTACGACCCTTTGCAATTAAGCGAAGCGCTGCTTGGTAGCAGGCCTCTAGGCAATCAATATCAACAAAGGGATGCTCAATACCCATCTCGGTTTGACCAAAAGTCACAAAAGGAACCTGTTGCTGTTGCAGGTATTTCACACGTTGATCTTGAGGCTGAGTGAGGTTAATGATTAGGCCATCGCAAAGTTTATTTTCAACCGCTAGCTTAACTTGCTCAAGTGCTTCTTCAGCATTACTAGCGGGCAGCACACTTAGCTCATAAGGAGAGTTTTTTAGGGCTGCAGCAAATCCTTCGATGAGACTTAAACTACCTACATCACCAATAATATCGCCAGTTTTTGTTACTGGCAGCACCGCACACAGATTGAAGTTTTTGCCCGTTCTCAGACCTACTCCAGAAGCATTGGGCCGATAGCCCATTTCAGCAGCGGCTTGCCTAACTGTTGACTTGGTTTCTGCTTTTATGGAGCTTTGATCCTTCATTGCCCTTGAAACAGTCGATAAGGACAGTCCTGTGTATTCAGATATAGTTTTTAAGGTTGCTCTAACCATTTCGTAACGTTACGTTTATTAACCTATATTAACTACACTAGGTGTGGAAAATTCGGTTTGGTTTTAGATTTTAGTTTGACCTAGACAAGGACGAACCAGCTCCAGACAGGAAAGTGAGAACTTTCGGTCAGTGCTCCTTGTATAAAACAGCACTGACCACGAACACTCGACTAGGGCTCAGCTTTTGCAAACACTTGCAAGTTACCTAACACTTGGTCCCATTGCTTACCATCGTAAAGAGGTAGAGTTAAAGCAAGTCCCTTATAGTCACCTACTAGGTCAGAGACACTATATATCACTTTCTTATAGTTACCTTCTGCCGGAGTATCACTAGAAATGCCTTGAATGACATCTAGAGCTACCCATGTGCCGTCATCGAGCTGACCTTCGAAAGTGATCAAGTTAGCTTCGGTGCCATCGGTGTAATAGCTGACTAACTCAAATGAATCAATATACTGTTCAAATGAATAGGACAACTTAGAAGCATGAGCAATAAAGTAGGTATCTCCGTCTCCCCAGTCTGTGGCATTACCTACTCTACGCAGTGTACTGCTGTCGCCGTAAAAACGATCCGCATTGGGGCCTTCTAGCTGAAAATTCCAATCATCAACGTAACTGTAGGGTGCTGCGTCAGATTGCGGTACGATCGCAAAATCGTCACTTAAAAGCACAACCGGGTCCACCGGGTCTACTGGATCAACCGGGTCCACTGGGTCCACTGGGTCCACCGGGTCTACTGGATCAACCGGGTCCACCGGGTCTACTGGATCTACCGGGTCTACCGGGTCTACCGGGTCTACCGGGTCTACCGGGTCCACCGGGTCTACTGGATCAACCGGGTCTACTGGATCAACTGGGTCCACCGGGTCCACCGGGTCTACTGGATCAACTGGGTCCACCGGATCAACCGGGTCCACCGGGTCTACTGGATCAACCGGGTCCACCGGGTCCACCGGGTCCACCGGGTCTACTGGATCTACCGGGTCCACCGGGTCCACCGGGTCCACTGGATCCACCGGGTCTACCGGGTCTACCGGGTCTACCGGGTCAGTTGGTTCTTCTGGTTCTACCGGGTCTACTGGGATTTCAGAACCTTCTTTAGCATAGACAATGAAACTGCCTAGCACCTGATCCCATTGTTTGCCGTCATATAATGGTAAAGCAAAGGCAATGCCCCTATAGTCTTCGTTAATACTCGATAGGCTATAGGTGACCTTTTTGTAGCTACCTTCCACAGGGCTTTCGCTAGAAACAGTTTGATTTACTGCGATACTCTCCCAGCTGCCATCTTGGGTTTGCCCTTCAAAGCTTATCAGATTGCTCTCGGTACCCTCGTTGTAGTATGTGACCAGTTCAAAGCCATCAATGTATTGGACAAACTCGTAAGAGATTTTGGATGCATGGGAGATAAAGTAAGTATCACCATCATTCCAATCGGTAGCGTTACCCACTCGACGCACGGTGCTGCTGTCGCCGAAGAAGCGATCGGCATTGGGACCCTCTAGCTGAAAATTCCAGTCATCAACGTAACTATAGGGTTCAGTGTCAGCCCTTGGGGCTGCTGCAAAATCATCAGTCAGCAATACCTCTAGCTCGACTGGCTCTTCTGGGTCTACCGGATCAGTGGGTTCTTCTGGTTCGACTGGGTCGGTGGGTTGCTCGTCCTCACCACTATCCCCTTGGCGAACGGTTTTTAGACTGCCTACCTGTGGTGCCCAGGGCTTACCGTCGCCAACTTCTGGGAAAGTGACTTTTAAATAAGAGTAATTAGTGTTGCTATCGTTAAACATGCCGACTTGTGCTGCATCCAGGTTGGTAAGGTCAACGCTGTAGGTCACTTTTTTGTAGTTGTTCGGACTCGTCTCATCCGATACTGTGATACTTGGGCTTAGAACTACTTCGCTAGCCCCTTCTGACTCTGCAGCCACAAACACGAACTCAGTACCCACTGAATCGGCGTCAAAATAACTGACTAACTCGAATGATTGTATCGCGGTCTCGTAATTGAAGGCTAAGTGAGAGGCAAAATCTCCGTAACGTTTAATCCGTGTTTCATCACCAAAGAAGTCTTCTGGAGAACCACTATCAATCGCTAAGTTATCGCTGTCATAACTATGAACGCCATCAAAGTTAACAAAAGTGTCTTCTTCAACTATTTCAGGTGGAGTGGGCAAGCTATCGACATAAATTGACTCAAATTCTGAGAAATCGGTACACTGTTCAGCGGTACAGGCTTGTACCCGATAGTCGTAGCTCTGAGCAAGCTCTACGTCGTAATCTTGGAACAAGATTTGGTAAGGATAACCATCCTTCATGACATAGTTGCTTTCATCGGTTGAGCCGGTCACCACTTGCTCGGCCACAATCTCACACTGACTGTTCGAGTCACAGCGCTCAATATTGTAGTACTGGGCACTAGTAACACCCTGCCAACGAATGTCTTCAATGCTGCTAATCGGTAACATGCTTGGCGTTTGCTCGAGATAGGGCAAGACACCAGGGTAAGTCAATCCGTCGATAAGATAAGCGTTTTGCCATACTAAATCGATCACATCTATTTCGTCATAAGCGCTGTTATCTGCGAAGCCAGGCCAGTGGTAAGCGCGATATGGCTCAGCCTCAGCGTGGTCTAAATAACCACCGTCTGCACTCTGCTGACGTAGGCTCCACAACATAATACCGCTTGCCCCGCTATCAACAACTTCTTCAACCACTTCGCTGAGAGTGTCGATGCTGGCAATCCCTACTTCACCGACAAACAAGGGCTTAGTGCCCTTAACTTTGTTCCAATCACGAGCGAAACGTTGCGCGTAGTTGTCCCCATTAGAGCCATCAAGGTTGTAATAGTGGTTAGTGAGCAAGTCAATATTTGGATCCATCGCCGACTTGATTGAGAGCATACCGTATTGGCCGTCAATGAGCAGGTGCTTAGTATCAATAGACTTAATGTAAGCGGCCATTTCAGTGGTCCAATTATCGGGCACTTCATATAACTCGTTACCTGTTTCCCAAGCAAATATTGCAGGATCATCTTTGTAGGCAACCCCCGACACCGTATTTACTCGGTTTAGTACGTAGCTCACAATGGTCTTGTAGTCTTTTTTGAGAAGGCTAGAACCAAAGAAATCCTGTTTCTTTAACCCTCTATTATTAGCTAGCTGTTCAATGCCTCCCCACCAATCCCAATAGTCGATAAAAGGAATAATTAGGCGAACACCGTGCTGGTTAGCTAAATCTAAAGCCTTATCAATGTCGGTGAACAACTCTTCATTAAACTGTAGCTCCCCCTTGTCATCGAAACTTATGTGGTAGGGACCATCGCTATTGCCATTCTCAATCGACAGTACATAGGTTCTAGCTACTTTGCCTCCCATATCAGAGATCGACTTAAGTGCATCTGCTATTTCAAACTCTGTTGTGCGCTGCCAATAGGGAGACTCTTTAATCAATAATTCTGGTACATTGAATGAGACAAAACGAAATTCTTCTGCGCCTTCAAACAACTTGCTACTGCTATATTCATCCTGCACTGTGTCAGCGCGCGCTTCAGCACTATCATTACCACGAGTGATGTAATGCTCAAAATTATTATGGGTTGCGCCACCTATTTCCGCCGGGACTACAAGCTCTCCTTGGCCACCAGCAACATATTGAGGTTTGCCCATAACGTTATCATTTTTGAGCGTGGGGTCACTGTCGTAAGCATACTTAATCTCACCTAACTGGGGACGGTCATAGTAGGTATTCCCCTCATTATCCTGATAGGAAAAATCAGGCAAGATAATTCTCAGGTGGTCATAACCACTATCAGTAATCACCATGTTGCCATGGTATTCAGTAACCCAATAACCTGGACCTCCGGGGCCAACTTCAGTCATGAAATACGTGACTTGCTGGTAGTTCAATCCATCTTTAGATATCTCTACACGAAACGGCTTAGCATCAACACCGTAGTTATACAGCATGCTAAGTTCAAGCGTTCTCAAACTACCGGGAAACACATACTCAACAAACTTTTCCCCTTCGCCTGTACGTGCAATCCGTTCGGTCTTGCCAGCAAATTCTTCGGGGTTCCCTGATAGGTTAATTAAACCCAAAGAACGTCTCACCATGGCGACTTCATCACCAATACTAGCAAGATCAGCGTTGAGATTTTGTGGCGCAATGTCACTTATTTCTGGGAGTGTCTCAGCATCTTCTACAATGCCACCACCACAACCAATGACCAAGGCGGTCGACAAGGATAGCATGGCGATGCGTAAGCTTTTACCTAGCAAGCTCAAACGCGGCGAAGCGGGCTTTTTCTGTTCGGTGCTTTTCATATTTTTACCTTAACTCTAACTCTGCAAAAGCGGCTATGCTTGCAGCCGCTTTGAGGCTTGGTAGTGCCTTGTTTACCACCATGCTTCCATGGTGAAACCAAAAACAATCTCGTCGGTCTTTCCACCGATAAGCGCTTGGGGAGGAATCGGATTACCATAATTCCAATCAACATCTGTCCATTGATGGCTTTGTTCTACATAACTTGCTGCCACTCGAAAAATGGGCCGTGACCACACTCCCACTTCAGGCTGCATTTGCTGAGCAATGGTGGCCTTAAATGTTCCATTGGTACGGTCAAAAGCTTGCGCTTGTGCTTGGTCATAACCAAACTGAAATAAAGTACTGTGAACGTCAGTCCAGGCATAGTGTGGCTGTAAGGCAATTGCTCCCCACTGCTTGCCGTATTGGTTGTCCAGTTTGAGATCTTCAAACCCTAAAGACCATTCCAAACGAGCCTTATCATTAAACCAAGTTACCCCTTGATAAAAAGCTGAAATACTCGTTCCTTTGTGTTCAAGGCCAAAGTAGTGGGGTTCAGCTACCGCTCCCCAACCATCCTTCATGGCGGAAGCGAGTGCATCTGTACCAAATTGCAACAGAAACTGATTTTCACCATGCGACCAGTAGTGAGTGTTCACAAGACTTAGCAATAGGCCGGAATCCGCCACCTCATAATCTGCAGGAGAGACATCATTTTGATGAGAAAAAATGTAATTAAGACCAAAAGTGAGTTCTGGCAGAAAGCTTGCCAATTTTACTTGCTTAGCACGAATATCTATTAAGAAGGGTGAGATCTTAACATCGCCACCATCTTGCTTAGGCTGAGACCAAATACCATCTGGGAAAGCCCAAGCCACATCTAGGGTGTAATCTCCCAGTGGTAAGTCGTCGATGCCAATACTGTAAAAATGGTTGTACCAAAGTTTCAGATCCATCTGGTACAGTTCATTTTTGATATCAACTCGGCGACCGGCCCACAACCTTGCCTCAGGCATCGAATCAAACATACCCGTAGCAGCAACATACAGTGCCTGTGTGGCAATCGTGCTCCAATCTTCGGTATTGTTACCTAACAACCAACCTGCTTCGACTTGGGTTACACCATCATCATAAATTTGGTCGCGCAGTCCAATTTCATACCAATTGAATTCATTACCGGTACGAAAATGGCCAAATCCACCTTCTGTAGCAACCGGTTCAATCACTCGACCCGAACCATTGTTACGCTCGTCGCTATCGGTGTAAATGTAACCAAGGTTTACATAACCGATGAACTCAGGAGAAAAGCTCGCCTGCGCATCCTGGGGAAACAGCGTTCCAGCCACTAACAATGGTGCAACGGATAATGTGTTTTTCCACTTCATCATTTTCTAATCCTTTTTTGAAAACGCACTACTCCCTCCCTTTTCTTATTCAAAGGGCTAAAAAGAGGGAAGCAGAGGTCTAACTAGAGTTCACTAGTTACTGAAATACCTTTTACAAACATGAAGCCGTAGTCTTTGGGCAACTTGGCAAACTTAATTTTGTTGCGCCCTTTCTTCAGTTTCACTGCAACCTTTTTGATGTGCTCTGAAGCATCGGTTTCAGGAAAGGTCACCTTGTACACTTTGTTGTTGACCACCAAGGAGTTGACTTTAGCGCCCCATTTACCGCTGAAATGTACATTCACCGTAAACTCGCCATTCCATGGCGCATCCACACGCCACGTCAGGCTATCTCCCTGCTCGGCAAAGGGACCATGAAAACCGGCTTCGTCGGTAAAAGACACATGCTCTGATGGGGTAACAATATTCACTTTTGCCTGGCTCACATCGTATACAGGCGTCGCAAAATCGCAGAAATTACTGACTGGAGAGTTGACTGATTTCCGTACCTCTACCTTGAGCGCCTTTTTAGCGACATCGGCGGTATCGGAAGCACTTAGTTCAAACCAGTACTCACCAGGCTTGATAAAGCCCACTCTGGTATTAAGCGACTTAGGATGACAGATTTTCGCACCGTTCTCAGGACCACCAATTTGCTTCCATTCAGTGCTTACTCCAAGGCCGGGAATGCCGTCATCCGTTACTGCTGAGCGCAACACTGTAGCACGATATTGGCGCGTCTTGAGTTGCTCACTTGGGAAAGTGATGTAGGGCTCTTTGTTACGCTGTGAAAAAGTCACTGCTTGAATATTTGAAGGCTCAGAAACACCCGACTCGTTCTTAGCGATAACCCTGTAGTAATAGGTCATACCAGGAATCAAAGTGTTATAGGTATCGGCGAATAGGTCCATTGTTCTAGGATCCCACAAGTTATGACCATCAGAAATATTCTCGCCTACTAGCTGCCAAGGTCCATCTTCAGAGGTGGCGCGCTGTATATCGTAGTAACGCCCCACCGGTGAACCCATCCAGTTAATTTTAAAGGGGTTCTCGATCTCTCGTAAGGTCGGAGCTTCGGGCACTGGAAGTGGCGGCACTGCATCTTGACCGTTCATGCTAGCCACAGCTTGGCGTACCGAGTCAATGACTTCCATTTCTTTGTTCGCTGCACCTTCTACAGGAAAACCTGGAATATGATAGCTATATACACCAGTGTGCTCTTTGTGCCAGTAAAAACCGCCTTCGTGACGATGCCCACGAGAGGCCCAAACAAAGGCACCAGCGGTATTTTGGCCGTCAATTTCGGTGTCGACAATAGCCTCCATTAAGCCGGTAATCTCATGTACAGGAGTAAGACCAAACTCGCCAACAAAGTAAGGCTTTTTGCCACCCACGGCAGCTAAATCCCGTTTCAGCACATCGGGTAAAGGATCGCCAGTAAACTTGTATAAGTGATTGCTGATCACATCTACGTTTGGATCTTCCAAGGCATAGTCATGAATCGCCTTAAAGTTGCCATCCATCACCAATTGGTTAGGCGCATGCTGTTTGATCCAAGCAGAAGTTTCGTTCAAAAAAGCTTTGTGGGTACCTTCAAGTTCATTACCGGTTTCCCATATCATGATGGCCTTTTCGTCATAATAATGACGGCCAGTTATAGTGTTTTTACGGGTAGTCAGCTGACGAATAATGTCTTTATAGGCCGCATAGGTTTTAGAATCTAAATCATAGATGGCGTGCTCATCTTCATCATAGAACTTAGCCAGTTCCCGGCGACCGCCCCACCAGCTCCACTCATCCACAAAGGGAAGGATCAGGCGCAAGCCGTGCTTGTCAGCAAGGGCAATCAGGTTATCGTAAACCACCATGGCTTGTTCATTAAGCTGAGGCATCGCATCTGGCGTATCAGGACGAAGAATATGTACCGGACGGTTGCCACACTCTTCATCGTTGTCACGAGCAACAGAGAGGACATAAATACGTTGTACCTTGGCGCCGAAACGCACCTGAGACTTAACCCAGTTTTCTTGCTCTTCATGAGTGGGCAATTTGTAGTACATGCCGCCTTCGCCGTGCGGGCAACCACCTCGAGCGTCATCCTCAATCATGTGCATTTCCGGCATATGAATCCCCGCAAAACGGAACACCGAGGTGCCATCCATCAGGTTTGGACCAGAGGCAGAAATAAAGTTCTGGAAGCTAGAAGGCTCAGCGGCAATGGCTGGCGCACTCAGTCCAGCAACCAGAATTAGAGATAGTAAGTTACGTTTCATTTGCTAACACTCATTCCTAAGTAGCATGACAACGTTTTGATTCATTTTTGAAGCCATCAACTTCGCTTAAACAAAACAGCAAACCTTGTCAATGTTGCGGGTAAACCGGACCACAATCCGATTAAGATGACAAAATGGTAACGTTATGATTAATAAAAAAGTAGCAACAGAGATGGCTTATGTGATCAGAACGAACAAAAAACTTACAAAAACGTGATGAAAAACACAGAAATATCGAAATCAAAAAAAGCCCTCCAAAAGCCTAACACAAAGGACTTTAACGCTAATTCAAATTGATAAAATCGTGACTAATACCAAATAGAACTGAGGAAGCAGGCCAAAAAGAACGCCGCAAGCCCAAGGACTATGGCTCAAGGGCAACGCCATTAAAACGTAACGTTTCGATAAAGCACTATTCATTACTTGATACCAGAATCAGGTAATGAACAATGCCAGCAGAAGTAAGTGTGGTGAAGGTTTAAGGAAAGTAGATTGAAATAATATTGGAGGCGGCGGAAACACCGCTTTCGTTCTTGGCAAACACTCGGTAGAAGTAACGTGTTCCACCCACCAAATCAGAGAGGTCAGAGAACAGAGACATGCTTTGGGGATCCCAACAATTATGACCATCAGAAATGTTTTCGCCAACCCTCTGCCAAGGCCCACTAGTAGACTCTGCTCGCTCGATATCATAGTAACGCCCTACTGGCGCCCCCATCCAATCAATTTTTGCTACGTCGTCGCTCGGCAACAGAGTCGGAGGCTCTGGGATTGGTAGTGCCGGTACGGACTCTAAGCCAGCCATTCTCGCGGCAGCAGCGCGCACACAGTCAACAATTTCCGATTCGCTATTTTGCTCGCCCTCTTTGGTAAAGCCAGGGATGTGGTAGCTATAATGACCGGTATGCTCTCGGTGCCAATAATAGCCGCCGTCTCGACGATGTCCTCGGGAACCCCAGACTAAGCCGCCAACAGCACGGTGCCCATCAACCTCAAGATCAGCGATAGCATTCATCACTGCCAGCATTTCCTCGCAGCTCACTAAGCCAAACTCTCCTACATAATAGGGTTTGCGCCCGGCAACTTGTTTTAAATCGGCCGCAAGCGTGGTCACCAGCGGGTCATCGGTAAACTGATAGAGGTGATTACTGATGATGTCAACATAATCACTTTCGATGGCGTATTCGTTGAGCGTTTTAAAGCTGCCATCCATCATCAACTGCTGCGGCGCAAGTTGCTTGATCCAGCGTGCCGTAGCTTCAAGAAACTCCGGGTTAGTACCGTCGAGCTCATTACCGGTTTCCCACGCCATGATCGCTTTTTCTTGGTGGTAGTAACGACCGGTAATGGTGTTTTTCCGATTAATCACTTGCTTGATTAAGCTCTTGTAAGCCTGGAAAGCTTGGCTATTAATGTCGTAAACCGCGTCTTCTGGCTCAGCAAAAAAGGCGGCCAATTCCTTGCGCCCCCCCCACCAATGCCAGTGGTCGATAAAAGGTAAAATCAATCGCAATTGATGCTTGTCAGCCAGCGCAATCATTCGATCATAGATAAGCATGGCGGTCTCATTTAACCTTGGTTCGTTACTGCCCGGTAAAGGCGCTAGAACGTGACAAAGTGGCCGATCTTCTGGTGCATCCTGCGAATTGACGTTTTCAATCGACAATACGTAACAGCGTTGTGCCTTGGCACCAGTGTAGACTTGTGCCTTAATCCAATTCTCTTGCTCTTCCTGCGTGGGTAGCTTGAAGTACAAACCACCAGCAGGAGTTTGGCCGCGCACATCATCTTCAATCATATGCAATTCTGGGGTATGAATTCCAGCAAATCGAAAACACTCTTCTCCGTCAATAAGCTCGGATCCGCGACGGCGAATGAAGTGTTTAAAATTGCTTTGATTACTTTCCATTGGCTTACCTAACTATTTATAAATACGAAAGTTATGCTTGCATCAATCAGTTCTAACGAAAGCATAACTGGGCTACATAATTTGCGACTTCTAGGCTTACTAATTAAATGCTTTATTGGCATCAATCAATGCAATTCGCTGTTGCACACAAGCAGCAGATGTAAGTGGATCTTGCGGGGTATTCACAACGTAATCAACCAGTTGATCTACTGAGCTTTTCAGTACGTGACAACGTGTGTCGGAAGAGGCGTAATAAATAAACACCTCTCCTGTTTCAGTTGCCACCATACCATTGCTAAAGACGACGTTTGAAACATCCCCCACCCGCTCAGCACCTTCTGGAGCCAGAAAGTGACCACTGGGACGATGGGTCACTTTAAGTGGATCGCTCAAGTCAGTCATAAAGCAGTAGAGCACATAACGCAGACCCGCTGCGGTGTTGCGTACGCCATGAGCAATATGCAGCCATCCGGCATTCGTCTTAAGCGGAGCTGGGCCTTGGCCGTTCTTGGACTCTTTAATTGTGTGATAGGTTTTTGGTTCAATCACATGCTCCAACTCAACTTGGCAGTTTTCCATGCTGTCGGCAAATGCCATCCCAATGCCTCCACCTTTACCAGCTTCAATAAAACTATCTTGGGGGCGGGTATATAAGGCATATTTTCCGTCAACAAATTCTGGGTGCAGCACTACATTGCGCTGTTGTGCTGAGCGCGTTTTTAGGTCGGCAAGACGCTGCCAAGTTTTTAAATCTTTAGTACGAACGATACCACACTGCGCAATAGCTGCTGACTCGTCACCAGCTGGAGCTTTAGGGTCTTTTCGTTCAGTACAGAACAGACCATAAATCCAGCCATCTTGGTGCTTGGTTAAGCGCATATCATAAACATTTGTGTCAGGATCATTGGTTTCTGGAATTTGGCAGGGCTTATCCCAAAAGTGGAAACCATCAATACCATTGTCGCTTTCTGCCACGGCAAAGAAAGACTTTCGATCATTCCCTTCTACCCGAGCCACAAGATAGAACTTGCCGTTTAAACTAATTGCACCGGGGTTAAGTACGGCGTTAATGCCTAGACGCTCCATCAAATAAGGATTGCTTTGTGGATTGAGATCATAACGCCACTCCAAAGGGGCATGCGCCGCTGTTAATACTGGATGACTATAGCGACTAAAAATGCCATTGCCGGGCAGTACTGGCTGATTTTCAATTTTATGTGTTTCCTGGCTTTCGGCTCGTAACATGGCCAATCGTTGTTGGAACTGACTCATACTTTTAGTGTCCTTAATTTGTTCATTGTTTAGATGAGATAGGTGATGGCGGCTAAGCAAGTAGCGCTAGTAGCTCATTGGTCTTTTGCTCCAGCAATTTGGGATCTTGCTTGGTCTCAATATTTAGCCGTAGTAAAGGTTCGGTATTAGAGCAGCGAAGATTGAAGCGCCATTGCTCAAAGGCCACACTCACGCCATCTAGGCGACTCACAGCTGTAGCTTGCTCGGCATAGTGGGCAAGCACTTGTTCTACCCGTTGTTGGCCATCATTTACATTCAGATTGATTTCACCCGACACTGGGTAGCAGGTTTGACGCTCGCTTACCAAGGTAGACAATGCTGTACTGCAGCTCACCAATTCGGCGACGAGCAACCAAGGCAACATGCCACTATCACAGTAAGCGAAATCTCTGAAGTAGTGATGCGCACTCATTTCTCCACCATAAATGGCATCCTGCTCGCGCATTTTTTCTTTGATAAAAGCATGGCCAGTTTTACTTTCGATAGCTTGACCGCCCAGTGCTTCTACTAAATCGATGGTATTCCAGGTTAGTCGAGGATCATGAATAACCTTCTGCCCAGGGTGTTTAATTAAGAAGGCTTGAGCAAGCAAGCCTACCAAGTAGTAGCCCTCAATAAACTGGCCCTGCTCATCAAATAAGAAACAACGATCTACATCACCATCCCAAGCCACTCCAAAGTCAGCACCATGGGTAATTACCGCTTCGGCGGTTTGTGCACGGTTTTGTTTGAGCAAAGGGTTAGGAATACCGTTTGGAAAATTGCCATCGGGCTGATGGTTGAGCTTGATGAACTCAAAAGGCAGGTGCGCTTCCAGTTGGTCCAGCATATGCCCCGCTGCACCGTTTCCCGCATTAACCACAATTTTAAGTGGCTTAAGTTTTCTCTGGTCAACAAAACTAAGAATATGAGCGCTATAGCTCGGGCCAATGTCCAGCTGTTCGTAGCCCCCAACAGAGTTAGTTGCATGGCAACTAGCAAAATTGGGATCGGCCACCAAGGCCTCTATGTCGCGCAAGCCGCTATCACCACTAATAGGTTTAGCGCGCTCACGAACCAGCTTCATGCCGTTGTAGTCCTTGGGGTTATGGCTGGCAGTAACCATGATCCCGCCGTCGAGCTGCAGGTGGTCGGTGGCAAAATAAACTTCTTCGGTGCCCACTAAACCCAAATCAATAACCGTGGCACCCTCGTCACGTAGCCCTTTAATTATCGCCTTTGATAATGCAGGGCTACTGAGACGAATGTCATAACCAAGGGCTACTGTTTTAGCTTTCAGGTGAACGGCAAAGGCTCGGCCGATACGGTAGGCCAACTGTTCGTTTAGCTCATCGGGTAAACGGCCACGGATGTCGTATGACTTAAAGGCGCGAGTAGTAAACTTCATAGAAATTCCTGGTAACGTTACGATTTTTCATTTAAAAAAATGAGTATTTATATCAGTGCTTGGCAAACCCACTGCATTGTAGTGGGTCCAATCTTATCAAGTACTATTTCAGTACCCGTTTTTTAGCACGGTTCCAACGCTTATCCAGCTTCTTCAACGACGCTTCAAGGTTAGAAGAAGTCACCAAATCTTGGATATAGCCACCCGAGTAGAAATCAATCTTGGCACGGTTGGTCACTGCGATAAAATCACTAGAATAAATCGGTGCTTCAATCACCTCTGGCGAGTAACTCATTAATTCTTCAATTTGAGCCAAAGACACTTTCTTAGACTTGATAGTAGGAATAAAACCCGAGATTTCCTCAAAGTTGGTTTCCTCTAACAAGTACATCAAAAAGGCCTTTGTGGTTTCTTTATTCTTTGAGAACTTGCTAATGGCGTAGCCCCAATCACTATTTAGCTGAACGCGCAGATCGCCAGCTTCATTAACAGGCATAGGCATAATACCTATGTGCTCACTGTCAATTCCGCGATCGATCACTTGAGGAATAAACCAACTACCAAGATAGAACATGCCAGCATCGCCGTTAGCTAGCGTGGATTTGGATTCCTCCCAAGAATTGGTCATTAGGTCAGCCTCAGTCCATTTGTTTTCCACCAAATGCCTAAGCACACTAAATGACTGATGATAGGCGGTCTCACCAGAAAATGCGTCATCACGAACCAGCATGTTTTCATACACGCCACGATCCCCTGCTACCGTGACAGGGTACTTATCCCAGTACTGCAAGGGCCACTGGGCGCCAAAGTTCAAATAGAAAGGGACTTTGCCTAACTTGGCAATTTTCTCAGCTGCTTCATACAGCTCGCTAATCGTTCGAATTGGCACTTCTACTTGTGCTTCAGCGAGTACTTGCTTGTTATAGACGAGGCCTTCAATTTGATTGCCCATAGATAAGCCGTAAACCTTGTCTTGGTGGCGCCACACGTCGTAGAAGCGCACCTCGTCGGCTTGATACATATTTAAGGGTTCATAAAACTTTGAATACTGCTCTTTGGGTACAGACGGCAGCACCAACACCAAATCACCGTAGTCATTAGTATTCATTCGCGGGCGTAAGCTCCCCTGATAATCAGCAAAGGCCACCACCTTTACCTCGGTCACTTGCGGGTACTTACGTTTGAAGCCTTCGGTATATTGCTGATATACACCCGACTCAATTAAATCGGTACGATTAGTGAAGAAGGTGATCTCTCCTTTTACCTGCTCTACTTCTAGCTCAAAGCCCGCTGTTGCTGCTGCGCTAGTAACAACGAAGGGAAAGCTAAATACAACGTTAACCAACACTGCTTTCGCAATTGCCAATTTCATAATTTGTTTCCTTACTGGTTCTGCGATATGTCCAACAGCAAAAATGATAACGTTTCGATAACTTACCATCAATGACAAATAGCCTTTAATAGAAATTATGTGAGCCATATCAAGCAAAAGTCAGTGCTATCATTCATTTTGTTATTGCCTCCACATACTGAACAAGCCCAGTAAATACGGGCCATTATCTCAAAGCAAGTCAGTTAAGTAGTACTCTCTAAAGTGACGTGAGCTTCCTCACACATTTCACCCAAACAACAAAATTCCGTTTGCAGCAAAAAAATCGTGACGTTACCATTATTGAAAATCAACGATATTTGTAGTGGTTTAACACCGGGTATTTGCCAGTATGGAACTCACCGATGTTTGCATGGGAGCTTAAATGTTCAGTTTGTCTTTGAAGCAACAACAGAGACTCATCACGGTGCTTTTTTTGGCTGTGCCACTGTTGCTGTTATTTACCTTTTCTTACTATCCCGCCAGTCAGCTGTTCTATATCAGCACAACTGATTGGGATGGTTACGCCACAAGCAAAGACTTTATTGGTCTAGAAAACTACCAATACTTGCTCGAAGATACCGAGCTACTAAGTCCTTTGCTTAACTCGCTTTATTACTTTGTGGGTTCGGTGATTCAGATAGTCTTGTCGCTGTGGTTTGCGGTGCTGGTCAATACTAAACTAGCTGGGCGCAACCTATTTAAGACTCTATTGTTCATTCCTTTTGTGCTGAATGCTGTTGCCGCGTCGATGGTGTTCCAAATCTTCTATCAAGTAGATGGTGCACTGGATAGCTTCCTCGCAAGTATCGGCCTACACGAGTTAATTCGCCCTTGGTTGATGGATGCAGACATTGTTAACTGGTCTCTGGTAGCTGCTTCGGTATGGCGCTATTTAGGATTTAACTTAATTTTGTTTTTTGGGGTTTTACAGTCAATACCCCAAGACCAGTATGAAGCAGCACGCATAGAAGGAGCCAGTGAATGGCAGCAGTTTCGCTTTATCACCCTGCCCTCTATCAAGCTAATTATGGGCTTGCAGATCCTTTTGGCTTTTGTTGGTTCACTTTCAGTATTTGAAATTCCGATGATCATCACCAAAGGCGCTAATGGCACCAAAACCTTTGTGATGGCTACGCTAGAAACCGCATTTACTTTCAATGACTTTGGTCTAGCTTCGGCAATGGCTGTGGTGTTACTGGTGATAGTTGTGTTCTTTATGATTCTGCAGAAAATTCTATTTGGCGGGAGTAAATAACATGCAAGCAAACCAAACAATTGCGTCGATAAAAGAGCCCGAACAGACAATGAACAGTAAGCAATTAGAACACGCTCGAGTATTAAATAAACTTAAGCAGCCTTCTTGGGTATTTTGGACATGCATCAAATACCTAACACTAATCCTAGCCTCGTTAGCTGTGTTAGTTCCTCCCTATGCGGTACTTATGGCCTCGTTTAAAAATGCCAAGGAGTACTACGCCACGAGCAAAGTGGCGCTACCAGAGTCCTTTTTGTACTTCGACAACTTTGTGCAAGTGATTGCCGAAGGGAACTTAGGCTTAGCCTTTGCCAATACAGGTATAATTTTATTCGTGTCATTGTTTTTTACCGTGTTGTTTGGCACCCAAGTAGCTTATGTATTGTCACGGTTTAACTTTAAGGGCCGCAGCTTAGTTTTGCTGGCCTATGTGGTAGCCATGGTTATTCCAGCAGTAACCACACAAGTTGCGACTTTTGAGATCATCAAGTCGCTAGATCTAATCAACCATAAGGGCTCGGTCATCTTGCTCTATGTTGGCGCAGATGTGGTGATTATTTATCTGTTCCTACAGTTTATGAAGGGCATTCCCTTAGAGCTGGATGAAGCCGCTAAGATTGAGGGCGCCTCTTACTTCACAATCTACTACCGGATTATTTTGCCTTTACTGAAGCCAGCAATAGCCACGGTAGTGATTCTAAGAACCATCTATATCTATAACGACTTCTATTTTCCATTACTGTATTTGCCTGAACGCGAACAAGTGACGGTATCTACAGCCCTGTATAAATTCACCTCGGTATTCGGTACCGAATGGACAGTGATTTCGGCAGGCATCATTATCATTTTGATTCCCTCTATCATCGTCTTCTTGCTACTCCAAAAGCATGTGTATGCCGGTGTTACCAACGGCGCAGTAAAGGGCTAAATAAATGAACCTGACTTTATCTAGCAACCACAGTAGTCCACTTATCCAACTCTGCTATTGGATAACACGTCTAGCTTGGATCAACCTATTAATGCTGATGTTCAGCTTGATTGGAGGGGTGCTTTTTGGCCTGACACCTGCGCTGATAGCCAGCTATAAAGCAATTGGACACTACCAAGATGGCGGTCATCAACTTAAATTTGGTCATTTTTATCGTCTATGGAAGGCCAACCTAGGCTACAACAAACAAGGGTTTGCCTTACTAGCTTTAAGCTTTGCTTTGCTTTGGTATGCGCAACTATTGCTAGCTAGTCCTCACAATGCACTAAACCTAATAGCGTTTTCACTATACCCCTTAACTGGGCTCACGCTTTGTATTTATAGTAATTTGGTGTTACTCGCAGGTACAGATGAAACAGTCAGCCAAGGGAAGACAAATGCAGCTGTGGCAATGTTGGTAAAAACTCCAGGTCTTAGCCTGTGCTTTCCTTTTAGCCTACTGGGCTGCCTATTAATCTATTTAATGTCCCCTATAACAGGGCTAATTTTTTTGGCCACTCCTGCTCTGCTACTTAGCAAGCTTATTTATAACCAAACCAACGGGTAGTTTAAGGATCTTATAATGCTAACCCCTCTTAAACTCAAACAAGCAGTTGCTCAAGAGCTAGAACAGAACATTCTCGAGTACTGGCTCAAGATGATGGATGTAAAGCACGGTGGCTTTTACTGCTTTGCTGACTTCGACGGCTGTATTGACAGTGAACATAAAAAGTCGGTGCTGCTGCACTCACGTATTCTGTGGAGCTTTGCTGCTGCTTATCGAGTATTGCCTAATGACAAATACCTTGCCGCCGCCGAGCATACCTATAACTTTATTATCGAGCATGCGCTAGACCGCGAACATGGTGGCATGTATTGGATGCTAGATGCCCAAGGACAGCCCTGTGATAAGCAAAAACACGTTTACAATCAAAGCTTTGCCATTTATGCATTAAGCGAATACTACCAAGCTAGTGGTAACGAAAAAGCACTTAAAATAGCCATTGAGCTATTTGAACAAATCGAGAACTACGCCTACGACAATGATTTTGGAGGTTATAGTGAAGCCTTTAGTCAAGATTGGAAAAGCATCGATAATCACCTGGTTTGCGATACCGAAGAAGACGTGTTGGCTGACAAATCGATGAATACTCATTTACACATTATGGAAGCCTACGCCAACCTGCACCGATGCTGGCCTAATGCCTTAGTTCAACAGCGTATCGAAGAGCTACTGAGACTGTTTAAAGACAAAATTATTAACCGCTCTTTACACTTTGGCCTGTTCTTTACTAGTGACTGGAAATGCATCTCTAAAGATGTTTCCTACGGCCATGATATTGAAGGTACTTGGCTAATGGATGATGCAGCTAATCAACTTAGTAACCGAACCTTCGCACAGGAGATTAAAGCCCTTACCTCGCGTATGGCCAAAGTCACATTAAAGGAAGGACGCGACTCTGATGGTTCTATTTTCAATGAGTTACGAGAAGGCCGCATGCTCGACAGTGATCGCATTTGGTGGGTGCAAGCAGAAGCCATGGTTGGTTTTTACAATGCCTTTCAAAAGGAATTTTTACCCGCCTTCTGGGAAGCTACTCACACGTGCTGGTCGGTTATTGCCAACAATTTGGTAGATGACCAAAACGGTGAGTGGTACTGGCGAACCAACCGCCATGGTAGCCCATATTTAAACGACCCTAAAGTCGAGCCATGGAAATGTCCTTACCATAATGGCCGTGCTTGTCTTGAGATCTATTCACGAATTAACGCCTACGAGGAATACAATAATGCATGCTGTTGAAGTCAAATCCCTGAGCAAGGCTTATGGGAAAGAAACCATACTCGACACTATTGACTTAGCAATGGATGCGGGAGGATTCACGGTATTACTTGGCCCTTCTGGCTGCGGTAAATCTACGCTACTTAGATTAATAGCAGGGCTTGAAGATATTACCTCTGGTAGCATTCATATTGGCGAGAAGGACGTTACTCTAGCGGACCCGAAAAACCGTGATATATCTATGGTGTTTCAGTCTTATGCATTATTCCCACATATGACCGTTGAGCAGAACATTGGCTTTGGAATGATGATCAATAAAAAGCCCAAAAGCCAAATAACTAAACGTGTTGAAGAAATAGCGACCATGTTGCAAATTGATCATTTACTGCAACGAACTCCAGCTCAACTATCTGGAGGACAGCGTCAACGAGTAGCGATTGGTCGCGCTCTAGTACGCAACCCTAAAGTATTTTTGTTTGATGAACCCCTCAGTAACTTAGACGCGAAATTACGCGGAGAAATGCGTTTGGAGCTGAAAAAGCTTCACGATAAATTAAACGCCACAATCGTCTATGTAACCCATGATCAAATTGAAGCTATGACACTTGCTACTAAGGTAGTAGTGCTAAATGGTGGCGAAATTCAGCAAATTGGAAGCCCTCAAGAAATCTACAACAAACCTGTAAACACCTTTGTGGCTAAGTTTGTTGGCGCACCTCAAATCAACTTAATAGAAGGTAGTTTATCTAAAATAGAAAATGAATGGTGCTTTATAGCTGAGGACATATTAATACCTGTTGATAATTACGCCTTTGTAACCCCCCCAACGGAGGGCCAATTAGTTCAGTTAGGCATTCGTCCCGAACATATTTCTCAACCCAACAAAAACAGTCATTTCAAATTACAACTAAACGTTAACGCCTTTGAAATGACTGGTTCAGAAACCATTGCAGAGTTAAGCGTTGGTGATCAAAAGGTTCGAGGAAAACTGGATGCCGACATAAGTATTCAAAATGGCGATGAGTTGGAGTTAGAACTCCTACTAAAGAACATTTCGCTGTTCGACACTAAAACAACCCGCCGTATATAACAACAATCATTTAAACCTGATGAGAGCTGATTAGGCAGCTCTCATAGCTAGCTGCTGCTTTTTTTTCATAAGGCGACATACAGCACTAATATCAATGGATTAACTATGGCCAAGTCAACTCAATACTTTTATCTCTTAGAAAACACTATTCAAAACTACCCTTGGGGAAGCAAAATAGCTATTGCAGAACAGTTCGACTTTATAAATCCGGAGCTGTTGCCACAAGCAGAACTGTGGATGGGTACCCATCCGAATGGTTGCTCAAAGACTCATCAACAAGGCGAGTCATTGACGCTTAAAGCCCTAATTGATTCCGACAAGGCCGCTGCACTCAACCCTCAAACTGCTGAGCAGTTTGGTGAATTGCCATTCCTGCTGAAAATTCTTGCCGCTGAAACGCCACTGTCAATTCAAGTACACCCCAATAAGCAGCA
This sequence comes from Agarivorans sp. Alg241-V36, assembly GCF_900537085.1. Taxonomy (NCBI): domain Bacteria; kingdom Pseudomonadati; phylum Pseudomonadota; class Gammaproteobacteria; order Alteromonadales; family Alteromonadaceae; genus Agarivorans; species Agarivorans sp. Alg241-V36. The sequence continues at coordinate 90,109 of NZ_UNRE01000009.1, forward strand.
AGCTGAAACTGGCTTTGCGTGTGAGAATGCGCAACACATTGCACTAACAGATAAAACCAGAAACTATAAAGATCCCAACCATAAACCTGAACTTGTATATGCACTTACTAACTATGAGGCAATGAATGGCTTCCGAGAGTATTCTGAAATTCTCAATGACTTCAAACAATTAGCCTTGAGCAGTATTGCTGGGCTAGTCAATAACTTCTCCAACACTCAAACATCCAGTGGACTAGAAGAGTTTTTTGTTAGCCTTCTTAACCTTCCAAAGGATACTTTAAACAACGCGCTCAACGAACTACTGGAACGACTGCCCAACATCAGTAATAGCTGCGCCACAGCCATGGTCACACGCTTATCTAAGTATTATCCGGGAGACGTTGGTCTATTTTTCCCATTTTTACTTAATATCGTTACCCTTAAGCCAAATCAAGCTATGTATCTAGATGCAGGAACACCACACGCTTATATTAGAGGCACTGGTTTGGAAATCATGGCTAACTCTGACAACGTGTTACGCGCAGGCCTTACGAAAAAGCATATCGACACAAAAGAACTAACAAAATGCGTAGTATTCGAGCCAAAGCCATTGATAAACATAGTACTAGAACCTAGATTACTTGAGCATGAAGAGTGCTACCCCGCTCCCGTTGACGACTTCAAATTCAGTATAATTAATACCCCCACTTACCAGCACATCGAGAATACTAGTGCCGAAATTCTTTTAGCGATCGATGGAGGAGCAATGCTATATCACGGCAGTGGTGAAACCCTAAAACTAACCAAAGGTAACTCAGTATTTGTTCCCGCTTGTACAAAAGGTTATAGGCTTACAGCGAATGGGCGAGTGGCTAGAGCTCGCAATTAATACGCCGATTCACGTATTAGTATCAATTGTAGCTACCATCGAAACTTCCATTAGAGTGAATAAAAAAGCCCGTAAAGCAATGCTTTACGGGCCCTAAGAAACTTTATGAGTTTCTATGAATAGCTGGAGCGATGATTACATCATACCGCCCATGCCACCCATACCGCCCATGCCACCCATGCCGCCCATATCTGGAGCGCCACCAGCAGCTTTGTCTTCTGGTTTGTCGGTGATCATACATTCGGTAGTGATCATCAAACCAGCAACAGAACCGGCAAACTGTAGTGCAGAACGGGTTACTTTAGTTGGGTCAAGAATACCCATCTCTAGCATGTCACCGTATACGCTAGTACCAGCGTTGTAACCAAAGCTCGCTTCGCCTTCTTTCACTTTATTCGCTACTACAGAGGCTTCGTCACCTGCGTTAGTTACGATTTGGCGAAGTGGAGATTCCATAGCGCGAAGTGCTAAACGAATACCTACGTTTTGGTCTTCGTTGTCACCTTCTAGGCCAGCAACTAGTGCCGCAGCGCGTACTAGTGCTACACCACCGCCTGCTACCACACCTTCTTCTACCGCTGCGCGAGTAGCGTGAAGTGCATCTTCTACGCGGTCTTTCTTCTCTTTCATTTCTACTTCAGTGGCTGCGCCAACTTTAATTACTGCAACACCGCCAGCTAGTTTAGCTACACGCTCTTGAAGTTTTTCTTTGTCGTAGTCTGAAGAGGTTTCTTCGATTTGTTGACGAATTTGAGAAACACGACCTTGAATCGCAACTTCTTCACCTACGCCATCAATGATAGTGGTGTTGTCTTTAGAGATAACTACACGCTTAGCGCTACCTAGGTCTTCTAAAGTGGCTTTTTCTAGCTCCAGGCCAACTTCTTCAGAGATAACAGTACCGTTGGTTAGAATAGCGATGTCTTGAAGCATAGCTTTACGACGGTCACCAAAACCAGGCGCTTTAACAGCAGATACTTTAACAATACCGCGCATGTTGTTTACTACTAACGTTGCTAGCGCTTCGCCTTCTAGGTCTTCAGCAATGATAAGCAATGGCTTACCCGCTTTAGCTAGAGCTTCTAATAGAGGAAGCAATTCGCGAATGTTAGAGATTTTTTTATCAGCCAATAGAATGAACGGGTTGTCTAGTTCAACAGTGCCGTTTTCTTGGTTGGTGATGAAGTAAGGAGATAGGTAACCGCGGTCAAACTGCATACCTTCAACAACATCTAACTCATCAGTTAGTGCTTGGCCTTCTTCAACGGTAATTACGCCTTCTTTGCCCACTTTTTCCATTGCTTCTGCAATGATGTTACCAACAGTGGTATCAGAGTTAGCAGAAATAGTACCTACTTGGGCAATCGCTTTAGTATCAGCACATGGAGCAGATAAACCTTTTAGTTCTTCTACTGCTGCAATAACTGCTTTGTCGATACCGCGCTTAAGGTCCATTGGGTTCATGCCAGCAGCAACCGCTTTTAGGCCTTCGTTTACAATGGCTTGAGCCAATACTGTTGCGGTAGTAGTACCGTCACCGGCTGCATCGTTGGCTTGAGAAGCAACTTCTTTCACCATTTGTGCGCCCATGTTCTCGAACTTGTCTTCTAGTTCGATCTCTTTAGCTACCGATACACCATCTTTAGTGATGGTTGGTGCGCCAAAAGATTTGTCTAGCACTACATTACGGCCTTTAGGACCTAATGTAACTTTAACTGCGTCTGCTAGTACGTTTACACCCGCTAGCATTTTGCTGCGAGAATCATTTCCAAAAATTACGTCTTTAGCTGCCATGATACCTTTCCTAATATTCGTTCAGCTTTTTCTTAACCAGAAAAAAGGGAGATTATTCTACAATTGCTAGAATGTCTGACTCAGACATGATCAGCACTTCTTCGCCGTCAACTTTTTCAGTTTTAACGCCGTAGCCTTCGTTGAATACAACAGTGTCACCAACTTTTACGTCTAAGGCTTGGATTTCACCATTTTCAAGCATGCGACCTTTGCCTACAGCAAGTACTTCGCCACGAGTCGACTTTTCAGCCGCAGAACCAGTAAGCACGATGCCACCAGCTGATTTATTCTCTTGGTCTTTACGTTTGATGATAACGCGGTCATGCAACGGACGGATGTTCATTGCTATCTCTCCTTAAATAAAACAATCGTGTTTTGTCTGTAAAAATATGCAGCCTAGGGCCACAAAGCTTTAATGTTGAATTTAAGATGGGGGCGTAAACGCTGCATACAAGGGTTAGTAACAATTTTTTTTTGGTTTTTTGTCGCGAAAACTTGGCCAATATCAAAATGAAAACACTTTCAGTAACAAATTTTACAAAAAACACTTGAACCCAGATAAAAATTTGAGCAGGATCACAACCACTGGTCATACAAGACAGTTATACCAACAATTAGATAACAAACAGATAACAAGTTGTTGGTTTTATTTGGCGTAACAGCGGGAGCACTTGATTATGCAGCCAATTTACATTGCATTTGAGCGTTTGAGTGGTTTTCTAAGCAAAGAGAAAACTGTTTACTTACCATTTCTGGGTAGCGTTGAAGAAGCCGAAGAGCATCTTCGTTCCGACGAGTTTGATTCGTTTTTGTCTACTAGCAAAGGCTTGAATCCTCGTGTGGTAACACAAAGGCACTAATTGCCTTAGCAACATTTACAGATAAAAAAAGAAGGGCTATTGCCCTTCTTTTTTTGTATTGATTTCGATTAGTCGTCCTTTCTTTCGTACTCACCTTCGATGGTGCTGCCTGGCTTATTATCTACCTTACCGCTAGGTGGATTGGCATCTTTCACATTGCCCTCACCGGGTGTTTGAAAACGCATAGACTGCATTTTTAAGGCCTGAGACTTTAGCACTCGAGCGGCCAATAAAGCTCGCAGCGGTGGCAGCAAAATAAGCAAACCAAAAAAGTCGGTAATAAAGCCTGGCATCACTAACATTGCGCCAGCAATAATTAGCATTAAGCCTTCAATCATTTGTTGAGCTGGGGTTTCTCCCCGCTCCATTGCCGAACGCGCCTGAAAGGCGGTTTGCAATCCTTGGCTACGAACTAGAGATGCACCAACCAATGCAGTAAGAATGGTTAAGGCAATGGCGCTTAACGCGCCCATTTGGCTGCCCACCTGAATTAACACATAAATCTCTGCGTAAGACAGGCCAGCAAACAATAAAAATACATATAAAAACAAGGCGTAGTTCCTCAAAGTCATGGAGAAGCTGAAAATCTGCTTCATCCTAAGAGTAAAATATGAGGGCGGTGGGAGCAAATTTAAAGGCTTATGCTCAATAAACCAGCAAACAGCAGGGCATTTCGCTTGTTTAATGGCGCTTCAATAGCAAGTTTCTACACTCAAAGTGACATCTGCTTACAAGAGGCTCAATATGGAAACCGCTTGCTATTTAGTTCTCACCACTTTTGATAATGTAGACACAGCCCAGCACTTTGCGCAGCAGCTGGTTGAAAAAAAATTAGCGGCTTGTGTTAATATTTTGCCGCAAGTCAGGTCTATTTATCGCTGGCAAGACAATATTGAATCCAGTAATGAAGTACAGCTACAAATTAAAACCAATTTGCGCTGCTTACATCCCTTACAGTGTTATTTTAAACAGCATCATCCCTATGATTGCCCAGAATTTATTGCGCTACCCATTGAACAAGGAGCGAGTGACTACCTGAAATGGCTAAACGATTCTTTACAATAATATTTTTGCTCTGCCTGAGCTTACCGAGTATTGCCAACAACTTACTCGATCAACTGCCCGGCCTTAAGGCCTCTCCTAGTTCTAACGCTAATGAATTTTTACCTGTAGATAGCGCTTTTGCTTTTAACTTTGTTGAGCAAGACGGCGCCTTACACCTTAGTTGGCAAGTCGCCGAAGAATACTACCTTTACCAAGCCCAATTTAAAGTAGAGGCAGATGGCCAAGCGATTGATTTAAGTAAGCTGCTGCCACAAGGCAAGCTCTATAACGATGCTTACTTTGGTGAAGTGTTTATTTATCCGCAAGATGTCTCTTTCTCTGTGCCGCTTGGTCAGTTAAATCAAGCCAACAATATTCAGGTTACGTATCAAGGCTGCGCAGAAGCCGGTTTATGTTATCCGCCAGAAACCAAACAGGCTTTTCTGTCGCAATCTTCAGCCGCTAATGGCGTAACAGAAGAACCCAGCGCAACAACGGCTCCGATGGTGAGCAATGATGGTTCGGTACCCATTAGCCAACAATGGGTGCTGGCCGATCGCCTCACCAATAACAACATTTGGCTCAATGTATTGTTGTTTTTTGTATTAGGCATAGGGCTAGCCTTTACGCCTTGTGTATTCCCTATGTATCCCATTCTTACCGGGATTATTGCCGGTGCCGGTAAACAGCTAAGCACTAAGCGCGGCTTTAGTTTATCTATGGCCTATGTGCAGGGCATGGCAGCCACCTTTACCGCCTTAGGTTTGGTAGTAGCCAGTGCAGGCTTACAATTTCAAGCAGCCCTGCAACACCCGATAATTCTAGGCGGCTTAGCCGTGTTATTTGTGGTGCTAGCGCTGTCTATGTTTGGCTTATTTAACCTGCAACTGCCCAACGGCTTGCAGCAAAAGTTGAATAACTTAAGTAACCAGCAGCAAGCAGGTTCGTTATCTGGCTCTGCCATTATGGGCATGATATCTGGCCTAGTGGCCTCACCTTGCACCGCCGCCCCACTCTCTGGAGTGCTTATTTACGTGGCGCAAAGTGGCGATCTCGCCTTAGGTGCGATTACCTTATACAGCTTGAGCTTAGGAATGGGCTTGCCGCTATTACTGCTAGGTGCGAGCAGTGGGCGCTTACTGCCAAAAGCCGGCGCGTGGATGAATCACGTTAAAACCTTCTTTGGGGTAATGCTGCTTGCAGTTGCGATTTTAATGCTGGAACGCTTTTTATCTAGCGAAGCTATTCGCATCCTCTGGGCTGCCTTAGTGATTGGCGCTAGTGGTTATTACTACCACCAAAACCGCTTAGCGCTATTAAGTGGTTGGCAAACCTTTAGGCAACTATTGCTGTTGGCAGTAATGGCTTTGAGCTTGTTATGGGCTGCTCAACCTTGGTTTGCGCCTGCGCCAACCCAACAGCAGGGTGAGTTTATTCAAGTAAGCAACTTGGAAGAAATGCAGCAGCAACTGCAGCTAGCGGCCGAACAAGGCAAACCGGCTTTAGTGGATTTTTATGCCGATTGGTGCACTGCCTGTAAGGATTTTGAGAATAAAACTTTTCACGCTCCGCAAGTTGCTGCCAAGCTAGACAAAATGGTGTTAATCCAAGCGGATGTTACTCAAACCAATGCCACCGCTATTCAGCTTCTCAATCATTATGAAGTGCTAGGATTGCCAACAATATTGCTGTTTAATCAAAGCGGTGAAGAGTTAAAACAAGCCCGAGTCACCGGCTTTATGAACGCCGAAGCCTTTAGTGCTCATCTTATCTTGAACGGTTTGTAAGCCACAAAAAAGCCACCCAAGGGTGGCTTTCTATTTTAAAGCTTAGTCACTAGGCAAACTTAAAGCCTTGCACCAAATTCACCTGCTCTTTAGCAACCGACTCTAAGTCATCGCTCAAACGGTTTAGCTCTGTTACCACAGTAAGGTTTTGTTGTGCAGCACTTGATATGGTTTCCATGCTGCAAGACACATCCACACTGGTGGTTTGCTGCTGGTTGGTTGCCACACTAATCTCTTCGTTAAGTAGTGATAGATGCTCAATGTGGCTGGCAATGTCTCCAATTTTTTGGTTAATCGCATTCACGTTACCGGCATTTAGCTCCATGCTCTTATTACACAGCTCAATTTCCTTCACCGCTAGCTCGGTATCTTGCTGTAAGCCGCCAATCATGGTTTGAATTTCGGTAGTAGAAGAAGCGGTGCGCTGGGCTAACTGGCGAACTTCATCGGCCACTACCGCAAAGCCTCGGCCTTGCTCACCAGCACGGGCTGCCTCAATCGCAGCGTTAAGTGCTAACAAGTTTGTTTGCTGAGTAATGCCTTCAATCACCTCTAGAATGCCAAAAATAGCGTTACTGCTTTCACTCACATGCTTCACTCTATCGGTAGAGCTGGCAATGTTAGCCGCTAGTGCTTGGTTGTTTTCTAGGGCTTCTTCGGTAAGGCGAACGCCGTCTTGCGTGCTATCGCTAATTTCGCGCATACCTTGCGCTGCTGAGTCTGCCCGGCGCGCTACATCTTGAATCGCTTGCTCCATTTCGGTCATAGCGGCCGACACGGTAATACATTGGCTACGTTGCTCGTCTAGCTGCTTCATAATGTCGCTACCGTGCTGACGGTTTACGGTAGAGGCTTGGCCTAAGGCTTCACTCTTATCACGCAAGCCCGTTACGGTATCTCGCTGCTGATCGATAACCTGATTTAGCTGATTGCTCAACATGCCAAACTCGTTGCCACTTTGGTACTGACAGCGCTGGCTCAAATCACCCTCTGCTAAGTGCTTAAGAGTGTTAATCAGTTGCTTCAGCGGCGTTCTAATCAACTGCTGAATAATTAGACCCATGGCGATACAGAACAAAATGGTTAGAGGAATAACCACTGCGCCACTGTTTATTAAAGTAGAGATGCTGCCAGAGGCTTCTTCAATTTGCTGTTCGGTAGCACTTTGGCTCTCGGCAGTAAGCGCGCTCAAGTTACCGTTTACGTCTTCTAGTTGGTCGGTAATAGAAGCCTTAAGCTTCATCAATTTATTTTGTTTAATCAGATACTGCTGGTACTGACCTAGTAAGCCACCAAACTCGGTCACTTCGTTTAGTAACCATGGAATTTGGGTTACCAATTCATGCTCGCCTTGTTGATCTTTCAGCTCTTTCTCAACAATCAAGTCACCAAAGTCTTCTTCTACAAAAGTCTTGGTTTCGCGATTGTTGGTAATCACTTTAGAGACTTCGCGAGGATCGGTTGAATTAAGCACATTAATAGTGGCTAACTGCATTGCTGATAAATCGGCACTTACTGCTTCAAGCAAAATCTTGAGCATACTAGGATCTTCTTCATCAAATAGCTGGCCTAACAACAAGTTAATACGCAGTGATATGCCTTGGAAGCTAGCGGTTCGCTCAGATAATGAGGTTCCGCTGGAAATGACATCTTGATGCAGCTCAATAAGGTATTCTGCATCTTCAAACAACAGTTCATTTTGCTGTTGAACAAGGCTAAAGTTTTCGCTTTCTACGCCATTTTCCGACAGCCAATTTACCAATACTTGCTCTGCCGCTTTGTAATCGACCACGCGTTGATGGTATTGCTCAATAAGTTGATTAACTTTCTGCTCGTCGCGTTCTTGGATGGTGTTATTTAGCACCCGCTCTACAGCGGTTAAACTACGATCAAGCTGGTTCGTATGTCCCATTAAAGGGAAAGCTTGAGTGATCACTTCACTCATTGTGTTTTCTGCCTGTTGCATTTGTTTCCATGCAACTAAACCGAGCACCAGCAATACGATACATAGCATTGAAAATGTCGCCAGAATCAACTGGGTAATGGACAATTTTTTATGTACTAGCATCTTTATCTCACTTCTATAATGTGTTCACTTCCGTATGTAAGCGCTTACATGATAACTGTGTGGCAAGCTGCTAATGGATTATGTTTTCAATATACAAAATTATGAAAAAACGTTTTCGAGAGCCAAGCGATCTTTATGTGAACGTTAATAATATCTAACTGATTAAAAGAGTGATTAAGCTCATAAAAGCAGCAATGGTAAATACCAAGTAGTGGCACAAAGCACATTCTACTTATGAAATAAATTTAGTTTGAGCTTGCTATACAGAATCGCTGCAGCCGAGTAAGCTAGGCACGTAGACTAACGACGAGCTCAATATGCAACTTGGAAAAATTAACTTAAATTTACTCAGTGCTTTGTATTATTTACTGCAAGAACAAAGCGTTACTCGCGCTGCAGAAAAAATGCACTTAAGCCAATCGGCCATGAGTAAACACTTAGCTAAATTACGCGAGGTATTTGGCGACCCTTTACTGGTAAGAGTACAAGGGCAGTTGCAGGCAACCCCCAAAGGTATTGAGTTAAAAGCCCAAGTAGCCCCCTTATTAGACTCGGTAGAAAACCTGCTCCACCAACAAGCCTTTGAACCTAGCCTATGCCAGCGTACCTTCACTATCGCCACTTCAGACTACGTAAGTGAACACTTACTGCCAAAAGTGCTCGGAGGTATTTATCAGCAGGCACCTCAGCTAAACATTGAGCTGTGTAATTGGGACCACACCACCAATCGGCTATTGCATAGTGGCGAAGTAGACTTAGGCATGACGCTGCCGCCCAGAGATAGCACCGAGTTACACGCCACTACCTTAGGCACCGATCACCTAGTGTGTTTAATGCACCAACAACACCCCTATTTGTCGATAGCGCAACCCAGCATGAGCGATTATTGCCGTTATCCGCACGCTATTATTACCACAGGTGCAGACAAAAACAGCCATATTGATCGCCACCTTAGCCAGCAAGGTTTACAGCGCCAAATTCAATTTCGCGCCTCTTCTTACCCCGCTACGGTGCAAATCCTCAGTGAGACACGGTTTATTCTCACCTTGCCTGCAAAAATTGCTAAGCAGCTACTAAAGCAGCGCCCTTTAGCCATGGTTGCTTTGCCCTTCGAGGTTAGCCCTTTTGACTACTCGCTGATTTGGCATCATCGCAACCACCACGATCCAGCTCATACTTGGTTTAGACAGCAAATCCACCAAGCTATGACCTAGCCATGTAAGCGCTTACTTAGCCTTTAAGCTAGATAACTTAATAAAACTGACTAACCCACTGCCATATGTTGCTGATGTTGAATACCAAACTGCTGCCTATAGCTTTCCATGGTCATAGCCATTTGTTTTTTGAATAAACGGCGAAAACTGCTTTCGTCTTGGTAACCAACTTCTAACACAATTTTGTTGCTGGGTAATTGGGTCGCCTCAAGTAAACCGCAAGCTTGATTAACTCTAAGCTTCTGCAGATATTGCAAGGGTGAGCAATTTAAGGCGGCTGCAAAGCGACGCTTGAGTTGGCGGTCACTAATGTTGAGCTCTTTTGCTAAACCCACCATATTTATGTCTTGGCTACTGTTACGCTGCAAATAAAGTTGCGCCTGTTGCACTAAAGCATCTTGGTGATCTGGTTGATAGTGGTGAGCACGATAAGGTGCTGCCGGTGGCGCATTAAGATCCATCATCAACAACTTGGCGGTGTTGATTGCCGTTTGGTGGCCAGCAAAACGTTCTATAAGGCGCAATACCAAATACTCATAAGCCATACTACCGCCAATCGAACACAGTAAATTGCCATACTCGGCAATGGTATTTTGGCTATCAATGGTTAAATGAGGAAAAGCGCGGCGGAAGTGGTGCTCATTACGCCAATGCATTAATGCCGGATTCTTGCCCAGCAAATCGGCTTGGGCTAGCAAAAATGCCCCAGTGCACATACACACAATCATTTTGTTATTGGCTACATGCCGCTGAAGCACCGGCACCATCACTTCACTTTGGCGCATCGCCGTTTGCACTTTCTCAAAGTTACTGGCCGATTGATAAATGCCGGGAATAATCCAAATATCCGGCTGTTCTGGGCGAGCAATAAAACTGGCCAAATCCACGTCGGCAGCAATACGTAGGCCGTTTGTAGGCCTTACCGGATTACCATCTAAAGAAACCAACTCCCATTCAAAAAGTGGCATCGCTCCAGATTTAATCAGGCTGTAATTAGCCGCAATCAGCGCGTCCAATATGCCATTTATACCGGTACCAAAACAGTTGTCCATTAACAAAATTGCAGCTTTCATAGCGCGTCCAATTTCACCATTAATATGGCAAATATGACACTTTTTAAGCTAAGCAGCAAATTGCATACTAGTGGCTCAACCTCAGGGAGTGACAATATGACTCAGCCAACTTCAGCCAAGCCAGTAAGCGGCGTTATTACACCGCCACATCAAACCGCTAAACGCCACCAGCGCGTGGTGCCTTTAAGTTACCAAGCAGCCGGTTTGGCCTTTAATCTCGCTGGCTTAGTTAATCAACGCTGGGCAGCAAATACTCTTAGTGAGTTATGGTTTCGAGTATTCAAACGCAAAGTAAGCGCCAATACCCAAGCATTTTGGCAGAGCGCTGAGCAAACCCTTAGCTTAAGCGTAAATCAGCACCAGCTGCCTTTGCACTTGTGGGGCTCTGGGCCTTTGGTTGTATGTTTACACGGTTGGAGTGGCAGCGGCGTACAGTTTCGCCATTTTGTGCAGCCTTTAGTTGAAGCCGGCTACCAAGTAGCAACTTTTGATGCCCCCGGACACGGCAGCCACCAAGATTCGCATAGTCACTTACTCGAATTTAGTGACAGCTTATTGGCTATTCAGCAACAAGTTGCCAAAGTGCATTGTGTGTTAGCCCACTCCTTTGGCGCTATGGCCACCACTACCGCTCAATTACGTGGTTTTACTCCAGCAAAGCTAGTGATGTTAGCCCCTCATTTAGACGTTGATGAAATGTTTAGTACCTACGCCGGTTTACTTAATTTACGCCAAGGCCTTACCGCAAGATTCAAACAGCAAGTGGGTATGAAAATGCAAGACTTGCTTGCAGGAGAGGACCCATGGAAATTGTTTAAGGTGGAGCGTCTTGTGCCAGTGAACACTTTCGGATTATTAGTCAGCGATAGCAACGACCAAGAGGTAACTCAAGCACAGTTTGGCTTAATCGCCCAAAACTGGAGCAAGGCTAAACATCTGCAAACCCAAGGCTTAGGTCACTTTCGTTTGTTAAAAGATCCACTAGTAATCAAACAAACCGTAAGCTTTGTGAGTGAAGAGCGAACAGCAAGCTAGCGTAGGAACTAACACCAAAATACTTTATGCTCGGTTAAAACAGATTAATCAAGACTGATACTCGTGGCACAAATTAGCCCTTCACAATGCCCTGGCTGTGGAAGCCTTTTAAATTGCACTGCCGATAGAAACTGCTGGTGTATGGATATGCCAGCCATTCTGCCGGTGAGCGCCGACCTTAATGAGCGCGCCTGCTTTTGCCAAACATGCTTATCGAAAAAGCTGGCCGAGAAACTAACAGTGCTAATAGCCAACACCCCGCACGATGAGCTACTTACCTTAGCAGAGCGCTACCGTACGCCACCAAATCAGCAGGCAGTTTTGCAAGAACACCTAGACTACAGCATGGAAAATGGCTTGATGGTATTTAGCGCTTGGTATCATTTAAAGCGCGGCAGTTGTTGTGGCAATGGCTGCCGCCACTGCCCTTATCCTAGTTAAAGCAATTAGCCAAGCTAAGCTAGCTTATCGACTTGCTTAACGAAGGTTTTATTGGCAAAGCCATAGCAGAAGCGGGTTAGCCCCCAGAAGATCAGCAATACCACGGCAATAATCGCGTAAAGAGCATGTAAGTCGATAGACAATTCAAACAACAAAGCCGACAACTCCGCCTGCACATCAAGCCAGGCAATCACCCCATAAATCTCATAAAAAGAGTAAGCAAATACCGCTAGCAGTTCCGCCACAGAAATGAATATCGAAGCAAGCCACGACCAAAAGCTTAAATAGCGTAGCTCTTTACGAGTAAGCCCTCGCTGGTGATCTTTCACAAACAACTGCACCGCAATAAATGCCGACAACATCAGGATAATAATGCCTAAAAAACTGTTGGACTCTAAATCTAACCACGACACCACGGTGCCAAAAACTAAGGAACTGGCTAAATAAACCAGTGAAAACCACATTAGGTACTTGTTAAGTGATACTTCAGCCGTTTGCATGCTCTTCTTTTAACCTTACTGCCTAAACTACCCGCGCATATTAACACTAAGACGACAAAATTTAGCATTGGGCTAAACCCTCCAACTTACGCAATATCAATTTAATCTGCGGCTGAACTCGCTCAGCTCACAGTTTTATAATCTTTACCAAACCGAACATTCCAAAATGGAATATATAGAATATCTACAATTCCATTTATCCACTTAGTGACAGGCCCTACACTAGCCGCAGTTTATAAATCTCATTACTTTTCAGGGATGAAGGCGTGTTAGAAGCATTAAGCGCACTGCTATTAATTAATTTATTGGGCATGTTAAGCCCAGGCCCAGACATGGTCATGGTATTGCGCCATGCCAGCGGCGGCAAACGCCAAGCGGCATTATGCGTAATGGGCGTACTAGTGGGTTTTAGCATTCACATTGCCCTTGCTATTGGTGGCTTATCTATTCTTATTAAGCAATCCCCTCTGCTGTTTGAAGTATTGCGTTGGGGCGGCGCGGGCTTTTTAGTATTCCTTGGATTAAGAACCTTGTTTAGTCGCTCAGAGCTTATTGAACTTGCCGCCGAAGGCAAACCTAAGCGCGCTAAAAAAGTGGTGCTAAGCGGTATTGCTTGTAACCTACTTAATCCAAAGATTTTAGTTTTTGTGGTAAGCGTATTTAGTCAGTTTATTGCTAGTGAAACACTACTCAGCGAAAAGCTGATACTCGGGGCGGCTTTGTTACTAGAAACCGCATTACTGTGGTACCTATTGGTACGCATTTTGTCGCATCATAAGGTGCAAATACAGCTGCAACGCTATCAACAATGGGTGAATAGATTTAGTGGCACAACCCTACTTGGAATGGGAACTTTGCTCGGCCTTCACAGTTAAGCCCTCTGCAAATTGAAACCCACAGGGCTTGGTGCTATGGTCAAAAAAAAGGCAGATGAATCATGGTTATGGAAGATACCTACAAGATCATTATCGCTGACGACCACCCCTTGTTTCGTAGTGCTCTTCAGCAGGCAGTACAAACTGCCGTTCCCGATGCTCAGTTACTAGAAGCTGAGAATGTTAACGACCTACTTAAACTGCTCGAACTAGAGCGCGAACCCGACCTACTGTTATTAGATTTAAAGATGCCCGGCGCCAATGGCTTCTCGGCGTTTACCCACTTGCATGGCCAGTACCCAGAGTTGCCAATTGTGGTGATCTCTGCCAGCGAAGAAGTGAGCGTAGTACAGAAAGCCAAGCAACTTGGTGCCACTGGTTTTATTCCTAAATCTACGCCACTGCAACAATTAGTTGCAGCCATTCAGCACATTATTGAAGGTGATGACTGGTTCCCAGAAGGCATAAGCTTTAGCGCTCAAGCAGAGGAAGACCCTCTCGCGGAGCGTTTAGCCAGCCTAACCCCGCAGCAATACAAAGTATTGGTAATGCTTAACGAAGGGCTGCTTAACAAGCAAATTGCCTACGAGTTAAACGTATCGGAGGCCACCATTAAGGCCCACGTTACCGCGATTTTCCGCAAACTTAACGTGAAAAACCGCACCCAAGCAGTAATCGCCTTGCAGCAATTAGAGCTAGAGCCAAGCCCAGAAGATAACGAGATTTAAGAAGCTTCTTTAAATTAGAAAGCCCGCAAGTGCGGGCTTGTACAGGTGCCTATCTGAATATCTTTGGGCTTAAAGCACACCCTGGATATAGGGCTTGCTGTTTGAGCCTATGAATTAAGGTTATGATTTCTGCATTTGTTGCTGGAAAGCAATTTCAATAAATTCGGCTGGGCGAGTAATTGCCACAAAAACCGTAATTCTTAAGTCTCCATCTAAAATGTCTTCACTGGTCATGGTTTCACCTAATCCAACACGAACACTATAAGCTTTGGCTGGCGTAGCTCCAACTAAACCTCCACATTGCCAAAGGCTAGTTAGGAAACTAGAAATCATGCTTTTAATCGAGCTCCAAGTTTGCGCATTATTCGGTTCAAAAACATACGCTTTAACTGCCAGCTTTATTGATTGTTCAAGCATAATCACGGTGCGTCGCACATTTATATAGCGCCAATCCACACTATTACCATCTAAGGTTCGAGCTCCCCACACGAGATTTCCTTTACCAGTAAATGAGCGAATGGCGTTTATCGATTTACCATTAATATCTACGTTTAAGGTTTCTTGTTCTTCGTCGGAAATTTTCAAAGCGGGTGAAGTGATACCAAGTACCTCGATATTCGCAGGCGCTTGCCATACACCATCGCAATTGTCGGTCATGGTGTACAAGCCGGCCATCGCGCCAGATGGAGGAACTAGATTAAGCTGACGACTTACTTCTTGAATTAACGCCTTGTAGATAACGCTTTTGCTGCGTAAAGTACGATCAATATCTTTGAGTTTAAACTCATCAGCATAGGTTTTATTGTTAGTAAGATCAGCCAGCAGCTTTCCTAAGTCGGAAGTGACATCAGGCCTGCCAAGTTCTTCGTTTAAAACCGCTCGTAAGGTAGCCTTACCCTCTTCAGTTAAATAACCAAAATCAATGTCTGTATCACTAACTAAAGTGCTATTTAGCCAAGGGAAATACACTGCACCAAAATCACCAATGCCCTTATTTGATACTCCCGCCCTAAATGCTGCTACGCTGTCGTCCTCATCTTGAAAACCGTTGTGTACATCCAGTAAGGCAATACGACTGCGCGCGTCGCCACCGCAATGCATCAACATTTGCTGCTGAACCATGTAACAATCAGCAGCAGTAAGGCTTATTGCATCAGGAATAACGAGCATGGTGGGTTCTTGCTCATTTAACAGGATTGTAATGCCAGCTAATAGCGCATCTTTAGCTATACCTGTTGTGTAATCACCAACCGATACGATGTAGCAAGGGCCACCACCATTTAAGAAAAACATCTGCATGCTTTGGTACAAACGATAGTTATTGCCACTCGTTGATACTGAGTAATGCTTTTCACTAAAAGAAACATTGTTACTTACTTCATCCGCGGCCTCTGCAAAGCCAAACCGCAAGTTAGCTCCAACGCCAAAAATATCATGGAATTCAGCCATTGAGCATATTCGAGTGGGCTTCTTTAGTACCGACCTATTATTTTGACTGGCGGTTTGGGTATAGCCGATAAATGCGGGTACAGCAGTTGCTACTTCCACTACAGAATTTGGAAACGCACTATTTTCAACAATATACACACCGGGAGTTTTCATGTTGCTCATGTCATTTCCCTTTTGTAGAGTCATAGCTGTAGACCAGCCTCTACTCTGTTTAGATATCACAAGGTGAAGTTGAAGCTACCAATTATTGGCTTACTCCAACCTATGCGATTTGAATATTGTTCATTAATTGAAAAAATGCCACTTATGGATGTTTAAAATTGATAAAACATACCTAGCTCAGATCACCAATGCTAAACGAGCAGAGTGTGATTATTACGAACTGGGTTTAAGCCAATCATTGGCCCCTTTTTGGCTATTGAGTAACTGCTGGCAGAGCTTTTTCAAACGCAGTGGGCGCAGTGGTTTACTCAAGTAAGCAAAACCTTGGGCGCGTACTCGGTCAATAAGGTCGGTTTGTCGATCGGCGCTAATCACAATGCCATGGCATGAGAGCTGCCCTTGATGAATTAGGCGTTGCAGTGCTTCTAAGCCGGTTTTGTCGTAGTCGAGGTGGTAGTCACTCAAAATCAGTTCAGGCACCCAGCCACCTTCAATAACTTCAGCAGCGGTGTCGGCGTCTTCACAGCAAATAACTTCGTACCCCCAGCGGCTTAACAGGCTTTCCATACCGGCCAAAATGTCGGGTTCATTGTCAATGCAGAGCACTTTTGCACCTTGGGTGGTGCTAATAGGCGCGCCCTCTAATTGCTTGGTTTTGTATATGTTGGCTGCTTCTACCACCGGAACAGTAACGTAAAATACCGAGCCTTTGCCTAGCTCCGATTCCACGCCAATAGGGATCTCAAGTAGCTCGGCAAACCCCTGTGCAATGGCTAGGCCCAAACCTAAGCCTTCTTCACGAGCGCGGCCAGATTTTTGTAACTGCTGAAACTCCTCAAAAATTTGCTGTTGCTTACTCTCTTCAATGCCGGGGCCATTATCCCACACCTCTAATCGCAGGCTATGGCCTTTACGACGAGCCCCCAGCAGCACTTTGCCTTTGGGGTTATAACGCAAAGCATTAGTGAGGAAGTTTTGCAGGATACGGCGCAATAATTTGCTGTCGCTACTTACGGTAAGCTTGCTGGTATGTAGTTTTAGCTCTACGTCTTGCTGCTGCGCTAGCGGGATAAATTCTGCATGAATATGATCGAGTAAATGGCCAATATCAAACTGTTCTTTACTCACCACCACTCGCCCAGACTCGAGCCGCGAAATATCCAGTAAATCACTAATAATTTCTTCCGCTGAATAAAGAGACTTGTCGATGCTTGCGGCTAAAAACTTGGCGTCTTTTGCCAAGTCTGCTTCCAGTAATGAACCGGCAAACAGTTTAGCGGCATTAAGCGGTTGCATAAGATCATGGCTCACCGCCGCTAAGAAACGGGTTTTAGATTGGTTGGCTTGTTCGGCCGCATGTGTGGCATGCACCAATTGTTGGTTAATAGATGATAATTGCTGAGTACGCTGAGCCACCCGCGCTTCAAGAATTTCATTGGCTTGTTTCAACATATCTTCGGCTTGGCGGAAGGTAGTAATGTCACTAAAAGTCATTACATAGCCGCCATTTGGCATGGGATTGCCTTGCACTTGAATCACTCGGCCATCACGGCGAATTCGTGAAGAAGTATGGCTATTACCCCGGCGCAAATGCTCCACTCGCCGCTCTACGTGTTCTTCAATATCACCGGGTCCACACAAGCCATTAATGGCATTGTGACGTATTAACTCTTCAATCGGTCGCCCAACCGCAATCATACCGTTGGGAAACTCAAATAACTCGGTATAACGGCGATTCCAAGACACCAGCTTAAGCTCTTTATCAACAATAGCGATGCCCTGATCGATATGTTCGATCGCGCCTTGTAAAAGGTGCTTATTGAACTGGAGAAGCTCCGAGGCTTCTTCAGCAATCGAGGCAAATTCTTCTAATTGTACTTGCTTGCCTTGCAAGGCCGAGCCAAGTACCAAACGCGCCGAAGAAGCCCCAAATACACCACCTAACATACGCTCGGTTTCGGCAATTAACTCAACCGGCGCTTGCTGATTTGGGCTAAGGTCGAGATCGCGTGAACTAGCGTATTTGCTAAAGGCTTCACTAATTCGCTGGCTACCTAAGAAACGAGAAGCCAGCATGTGTAGCTCTTCTACGCTTACTTTTGATTGATAAAGCGCCCCTGCGTCGTCGCTTTTACCGGTTTGACCAACAAAGTTACTGGCCTGCAACCACTCAGAAACCGCTGGGCTAGAAAGCTTAGACACCAACAAGTAAGCCAATAAGTTCCCCAATAAACTAAGCACAATGCCCCAGTTATCATTGGAGATAAGCGCTCTTCCCGCCAGTTGTGGCGCAGTAAGCCACTCGGCTATCCACTGGTTAAAAATCAGTGGACTAAGGCTGTCGGTCATATTCAGTAAATTGAGCAGCCATAGGCTCATGCCTACCAGTAAACCGGCATACACGCCGGTGCGATTACCTTCGCGCCAGTACAAGCCAAAAATCAGCGGAATAGCGAGTTGGGCAATGGCAGCAAAAGATAAGAAACCAATATCCGCTAGATTGGCTAATTCCCCTAGCATTAAGAAAGTGCCCCAAGCCAGCAGCAGAATCACTAAAATGGTGGTGCGGCGAACGTTAAGCAGTAGTTCACTAAACTGGGCAAAGTTGCGACGACTCAAACCGCCTTGCTTTAATAGCAAAGGCAACACTAAATCGTTACTCACCATAATGGCCAAGGCAATGGTAGACACCACTACCATGCCACTAGCCGCTGAGGTGCCGCCAAGAAACGCCACCATACCTAGCCAATCGTGACCGGCCGCCAACGGCAAACTAATCACATAGTTATCGGCCGGGGTATTGGCCGGCAGCAATACATCTCCAGCAAAGGCAATGGGTAAGACAAAAATGGCGAGCAACACCAAATAGGCAGGAAATAGCCAACGGGCGGTTTTAAGATCATTCACTTGGTTGTTTTCTACCACCGTTACGTGGAATTGCCGAGGCAAACAAATAACCGCCGACATTGCCAACAACGTGGCAATCACCAAGTCTGTTACATCGGCAATGCTAATCTCTTGCCATTTAAAGCTAAAGGACTCACTCACCGCTTGCTGGGCGCTTAGTGGTAAATCCCACAATATTGATACCGCGAGTAATCCCACACAAACAAAGGCCACCAGCTTAACCAATGACTCAAAGGCGATAGCAACAATTACCCCGCGGTGATGTTCGGTAGCATCAATATGGCGAGTGCCAAACAACATGGTGAATATCGCTAAAGCAATACTCACAAACAAAGCGATTTGAGAGCTACTGCCTTTACCCACCGCTTCGCGCATTGCCTCGCCACCAAACAGGTCTAAACCCATCACAATGGCGCGCAGCTGCAAGGCAATATAAGGCAGCACACCAATAATACAAATAAGAGAAATAACTACAGCAAGGGTTTGCGACTTGCCATAACGTGCAGCGATAAAGTCGGCAATGGTGGTGATATGCTCGCGTTTGGCAATTAACACCACCCTCGCCAGCAGCTTCCAACCAAATAGAAATAGCAGCACAGGGCCAAGATAAATGGGAATAAAAGATAAGAAGTTTTCGCTGGCCTGGCCTACCGTGCCGTAAAAGGTCCACGAGGTACAATAAACGGCGATAGAAAAGCTATAGAAGGCAGGCTGCCAACGCAGGCGCGCACTGGCATTTTGGTCGGTGAAATAGGCGATAACAAATAGCAGCCCTAGGTAGGCCAACGACAGCGGAATAACTAACCAACCTTCACTTACTATTTGCATTTACAATCAATTCCCTTGAAACAGTTCATAACCAGCGTGACCAAGTATTTACGCTAGCAAAAAAGATCGGTGATAACTGTGATTAATACAAAGGCTTATCAAACTATTGCAGAAAAACTGCAGCAATGAGCTTAACAAAAACCGTAGCAAGCAATCGCCAAAACCCGCCTCAATGCGCGTTTAGACTAAAGTCGTCTAGGTTGGCAAGGTAAAAAAGACCATGCTAAATGCCGATAGTTACCTGAGTTATGAAACAACTAGGTGAGGCAATGAGCACAGACTTTAACTTTCAACACCCGCCCTTTGATCAGCTTGAGCCTAAGCAGCGTGAACTGGTGTCTAGCAACCTCGATATTCACTATTTTCAAAGCCAACAAAAAATTGTGACTGCAGGCGCGCAGGCCGCTAGCTTGTTCATCATTATTAAAGGCCAAGTTGAAGAACGAGCCGACAACAACGACGAAGTTTTTGCTCACTATACTCTGGAAGATTGGTTTGATGTGCGTTCGCAATTTGGCGGCTATGCTAAGCACGACTACATCGCCTTAGAAGAAACCTTATGTTATGCCCTCCCTAGTCAGACATTTCGTCGTTTAGTGAGTGAAAACAGTGACTTTGGTGATTATTTCCAACGTGATTTGGCCACCCGCCATCAACTGGTTGAATCTCGTGAAGGTAATAAAAACTTAGCCGAATTTATCCTCACCACCATTGATGAACGCAACGTACAACCCGCGGTGGTGATAGAAGGTGAAACCTCATTACAGCAAGCCACGCTAATTATGCGTGAGCAAAAGTTAGAGTCACTATTGGTTAATCACGATGGCTGCTTTGGCATGCTTACCGGCACCGATTTATTGCATGCCGCGGTGTTAGTTCAACAATCATTAGATACTCCAGTTTGCCAGTTGGCGAACTTCAATTTAATTAGCGTGAACAAAGGTGATTTTTTGTTTAACGCCATGCTGTTGATGACCCGCAACAGCATCGAACGAGTGGTCGTTAAAGAGCAGCAAAAGATCATTGGCATACTTGAGATGGCTCACCTGCTTAGCTTGTTCTCAACCCACTCTCACGTGCTGGCTTTGCGGATTGCTCGCGCCTCTAGCATTGAGGAACTCAGCGAAGCGGCGCATACCCTCAATAAACTGGTAGAAAACCTCTGCAATAACGGTATTCGTACTTTGTTTATTATGAAGCTGCTGGCCACCATGAATGAGCAAATTATTAGCCGAGTATTTGAGTTAAGCATTCCTCAGCAGCACCACAATCACATTTGCTTAATGGTAATGGGCAGCGAAGGGCGCGGTGAGCAAATCGTAAAAACCGACCAAGATAACGGCTTAGTCATTGAAGATGGCTACGATTGGCCAGAGCGACAGCAGCAATTAAATCAATTTAGCGAATACCTGCTTGAGCTGGGTTACCCGCCTTGCCCCGGCAAGATTATGGTAAACAACCCGGAATGGGTGCAGCAACAAAGCCAATGGAGCGACACCATCGCCAAATGGATAGAAACCGGCCACGGCGATGCCATGATGAACTTAGCCATAGTATTAGACGCCCACGCGATTGCTGGCAACAAAAGCCTGCTACGAAGATTACGTAAAGATCTTATGGCGCAAATGGCAAATCGCAGCGTTACCTTGGCATTTTTCGCCCAGCCCGCGCTTAAGTTCCATACCCCGCTTACTTTGTTTGGCAACATAAAAACCAAGCAAGCGGGTTTAGATATTAAGAAAGGCGGTATTTTTCCTATTGTGCATGGGGTGAGAGCTCTGGCCTTAGAGCACTCCATTGGCCCCACTAATACCCTAGAACGCATCGAGCAGCTGGCGCTGTTAAAAGTGCTGGATGAAGATAGCGCTGCTAATCTTAAAGAAGCCTTATTGCTGTTTTTTAAACTACGTATTCAACAGCTGTTCCCCGCTGAAGATGAGCAGGACTACCACGTACTTAAGTTGGATAAGCTCAACCATAGCCAACGTGACTTATTGCGCCATGGTTTGCATGTAGTGAAGAAGTTTAAACAGCTGTTGGCGCTGCACTTTAATATTCGTGATTATTAGGTAGCTCGATGTTGCAACGTTTGCTTTATCAACGAAGATTTCGAGACAGTGAATTTGCCACACTGTTTGCCCCCTATCGCGGTAAGGAATATGTAGCGCTGGATCTCGAAACCACCAGCCTCGATACCAAGTTGGCCGACATCGTCTCCATGGGCGCGGTCATCATCAGCGAAAATCGCATTTTGGCTAGCCAATGTTTCGATATTAAAATTCGCGCCACCAGCAAGTTAGCTGGCGACTCAATTAAAGTGCACCGCTTGCGCCACAGTGATTTAGCCCAAGCCAGCAGCATAGAAGAAGCTTTACCAAAACTACTGCAGTTTATTGGGCCGCGCCCGATTGTTGGATATAACATTGGCTACGATCAACGGATCTTAAATCGCCACTGTAAAGAACGTTACGGCTTTAAGCTGGTAAATCCGCTAGTTGATGTTGGCCGTATGTTTGCCGATAAAGTCCATGTAGACCACGTAGGCATTAGTCCCAATCAAGATCTTGTGCATATTTGCCAAAGTTTAGGCATTCCCCTGTCGGGCCGTCACCAAGCCATTGATGATGCCATCACCGCCGCCATGATTTACCTGCGTTTACAATTTGGACCAAGACCAACCAGCGCCATCCCTCAAGCTATAAGTGCTTAATATTATTGATGAAGATAACGCTAATATGAATCGAGTTTCATCATTAATCTAGCCACTTAGCGCTTAATCACAGCCCCAGAGTTTGCCTCCCAAATCTTCTAGAACCAGCAAATGTTTAAGGCTACATTAGGCGCAGTTTTCTCCTAATTGGAAAGTCTAATGAAAAAGCTTAGCTTGTTAATGCTGCTCTCTAGCACTCTCTCTTACTCGGCCATTGCTGAGCCGGTAAACCAAGATACCTTGGCGCAAACCGGTGCCCTAAATACCAGTAAAACACCACTATTTGGCGCCGAGGTTTATAGCAATGATAAGGTGCTTTACGGTAAATTTGTGACTCGTATGAAGCTAGTGTCTAGCCCTGGGGTGGTATCTTCATTTTTCACCTATGACAATGAATCTTGGCAGGGTAAAGGCAAACCTTGGAGTGAGATTGATTTTGAGGCCATTGGTAAAACACCCAACCAATTGCAAACTAACTTAATCACCGGTCAACTCAATAGTCGCAAGCACAGCGAAAAGAAACACCAAGTACCTCAGTTAGAAGACTTCGTTGAATACACTATCACTTGGACACCCGATGAAATCATTTGGCAGGTAGATGGTAAAACTGTACGCCACGACACCGCCGACAATTCTAAACAAGTTGTAGCCATGCGCGACATTCCGCAAAGCTACCGCATGAATATTTGGATCTCTGAAGCCGTTGGCTGGGTCGGCCGCTTTAAAGCAGACAGCCTGCCTCTGCATCAAGTCGTCGATTGGATGGAGTTTTATGAATACCAAGAAAACGGCGAGTTCAGCCTAGCGTGGCGTGACGATTTTACTAGCTTCGATGAAAAACGCTGGGGTAAAGGTGATTGGGGCTTTGAGTCTAACCTGGTTACCTTCTCACCCAAGAACGCCAATATTGTTGATGGCAAGTTAGTGCTAAGCCTTAGCGAAGAAGGCATGAAACTTAACTACAGCGAATAAGCTCATGTGCAATCCCAGCTTCTTAAGTTGGGATTGCAGCTATTACCACAAAATACTCACGTTTGCGGCAAATTATAATTTGCCAAGCCCAAGCTAGTTATATTGCGTCTCACTGGTACGGTCGAAGATTTCGCCTTGGCTACCATCAAGGGTGATCTTAATTCGACCAGTATTGTAACGGGTAATCATTACTTTTGAGTTGGCCTTCAAAGCGACTTCATCGGCTTGGGTTATTTCCATCACATTACCCGTAGTTGACTCCACTAGGTACTGAAAGGCCTCTATCTCTTTATTGTTGTTGGCTTCGATTGCAGCGCCTACTAAGCCGATTACTGCCAAGGCCGCTCCCGCATCACGTGCATGCTCACTACGCCCTGCTCCAGCCATAATACCGCCAGCTGTTGCCACTGCTAATCCAGTATGTAGACCTTGTTTATCAATATCAGAAGGCTTTACTCTCACCTGAGTAACACTAAGAACCACTGCTCGCGTCACCTGAACTGCACTTTCATCGGAGTTATGTACCGTTGGATCATAGCGGTCAGCCATACTTGAACATGCGCTGGTAACAATAACCATGGCAATGACGAGAAGTTTTTTCATGGTGTTTCCCATTTGAAGTTGCTTAAAAACCCAAATGTACACGCACCTAAGCAAGATCTTAAACGAAGGCCTTTAAGTGAAACTAACAGATTAAGCCACCTCCACTTTCCGCCAAAATCATCAAGCCGAAAAAGCACTAACAAGAGAGAGTTGCTACAGTTCACAAATTAATCCAACACAGGCCGTGAGCCGCCTCTCAGTTTCAACTCGCAACATAAAAAATCACTTTGATTAATAAAGCATTTTACTATTCTTCACAAATAATTAACCAAAAGTCTAATTGTCGACAACCTGTGTCGGTGCGAGTCTAGATTCATATCTGAGACGTCAATGACGATATCCCGCCTCACATCGAGGAAGCAAGGAGAGGAAGATGAGTGAACAAAAGCTGTACCCCGTTAAAGCAAACATTGCAGACAACTGCTTGTTAAACGATCAGCAATATCTAGATATGTATCAAGAGTCTATCACCCAGCCTGATCAATTTTGGGGGAAGCACGGTAACGAGTTACTCGATTGGATCCAGCCTTTTAGCAAAGTAAAAAACACCTCCTACGATCCTGGCCACGTAAGCATTAAATGGTTTGAAGATGGCCTGCTTAACGTAAGCGCCAACTGTATCGACCGTCACCTTAAGGATCGTGGCGATGAAGTGGCGATTATTTGGGAAGGCGACAGCCCAGAAGAAGACAGCAAACTCACCTTTAATGAGCTCTACGAAAAAGTGTGTAAGTTTTCTAATGCCTTAAAAGAGCAAGGTGTTAAAAAAGGTGAAGTGGTATGTTTGTATATGCCAATGGTGCCAGAAGCTGCAGTCGCCATGTTAGCTTGTACCCGTATTGGCGCTGTTCACTCCATTGTATTTGGCGGCTTTTCTCCGGAAGCCTTATCCGGTCGAATCATTGATTCAAATTCTAAATACGTAATTACCGCCGACGAAGGAGTGCGCGGCGGACGCGGCGTACCATTAAAAGCCAACGTAGACCAAGCCTTAGAAAACCCAGATTGTGCCTTTGTTAAAAGCGTAGTGGTATTAAAACGCACTGGCGGCGAAGTAAATTGGAATGCCAACCGCGATGTTTGGTGGCACGAAGTTACCGAAAACCAGCCAGCCGAATGTTCGCCAGAGCCAATGAATGCGGAAGACCCGCTGTTCATCCTTTACACCTCTGGCTCAACTGGCAAACCTAAAGGGGTACTACATACCACCGGCGGCTACCTGCTTTACGCGACCATGACCTTTAAGTATGTGTTTGATTACCACCCAGGTGATATTTACTGGTGTACCGCCGACGTGGGTTGGATTACCGGCCACAGCTATTTGGTTTACGGACCGCTTGCCAATGGCGCAACCACGATCTTGTTTGAAGGTGTGCCCAACTACCCTACTTCTGCACGCATGAGCGAAGTATGTGATAAACACCAAGTGACCATTTTATACACCGCCCCTACTGCAATTCGGGCATTGATGGCCCAAGGCGATGCCGCCGTGCAAGGCACCAGCCGAAGCAGCCTGCGGATTATGGGCTCGGTAGGCGAACCGATTAACCCAGAAGCTTGGGAATGGTATTACCGCACTATTGGTGATGAACGCTGCCCGATTGTCGACACTTGGTGGCAAACCGAAACCGGCGGTATTTTAATAACCCCACTGCCCGGTGCAACCGCGCTTAAACCAGGCTCGGCCACTCGTCCCTTCTTTGGTGTACAACCGGCCTTAGTCGATAACGAAGGCAATGAGCTAGAAGGAGCCGCCGAAGGTAACCTAATTATAAAAGACAGTTGGCCGGGGCAAATGCGCACCGTATATGGTGACCACGAGCGCTTTGAGCAAACTTATTTCTCCACCTTCCCTGGCACCTATACCACTGGTGATGGTGCGCGCCGCGATGAGGATGGTTATTTCTGGATTACCGGTCGTGTAGATGACGTACTTAACGTAAGTGGTCACCGTATGGGAACCGCCGAAATTGAAAGTGCCCTGGTTGCTCATCCTAAGATCTCAGAAGCGGCTGTGGTTGGTGTTCCTCATGAAATTAAAGGCCAAGGCATTTACGCCTACATCACTTTAATGGCGGGCGAAGAAGCCAGCGCAGAGTTGCATAAAGAAGTAAAAGCTTGGGTACGTAAAGAAATTGGCCCCATTGCTACACCGGATATTTTACATTGGGCCGAAGCCCTACCGAAAACCCGTTCTGGCAAAATTATGCGCCGCATTCTGCGCAAAATTGCCACTAACGAGACCGACTCATTGGGTGATACTTCAACCCTTGCCGACCCGTCGGTGGTTGATAAGTTAATTGAAGAAAAATCTAACGCTGCTTAATCAGCAATAAAGCCGCTTTAATTAGCGGCTTTTTTCTATCTGTAAGCAGCCTCTACTACTTAAGGTGTAGCTCAAAGTTAACAGCCTTTAGCAAAAATCATGTAACCAGCCCTCACAAAATTTAGTTAGATCAAGAATACTGTCACTGATTATCGATACACTACTCAACAATTTTCACCAAGCAATTAACTTCTGAACAAGGATGGAGAAGAAGATGATGAATGTATTAAAAAGCTTAGTGCTTTGCAGTTTAATGGGTGTATTGTCGGTTCAAGCCTCCGAACGCTCAGAACTTGCTTGGCAACGTGTAGAACAACAACAAGCTATTTTGATTGATGTACGTAGCGAAGGGGAGTTTGACCAAGGCCACCTAAGCCAAGCTCATAACATTCCACACACTGTGATTGCCCAACAAATTGCCGCCATTACCAAAGATAAAAGCCAGCCCATCGTGGTGTATTGCCGCTCGGGAAACCGCTCCGGTTATGCATTGCAGGTTCTGCAAGCCATGGGCTATCAGCAGGTCGTTAACGGTGGTGGTTTAAAGGAAATGCTCGCCTCTAAAAGCCACTAAGATGCTTACACAAAAACGCCGCTACTTAAATTAGTAGCGGCGTTTTCTATTACTCAGTATTTAAGCTACTTAGCTGCCAATATATCTGCTTCTAAGGCTAATGGCGTGGCTTGCTCACTGGCTTTAGGGTTACGTTTAGCCAGCAAATAGTAGAACAACGGGGTAAGCAGTAGACCAAAAATGGTCACCCCAATCATGCCAGAAAATACTGCAACGCCCATGGCTTGGCGCATCTCAGCCCCCTCGCCCGTCGAGAACACCATCGGCACTACTCCCATAATAAAGGCAATTGAGGTCATCAAGATTGGCCGCAAACGTAGCCTTGATGCTTCTAATACTGCCTCCATTACCGTGCGGCCTTGGTCTTGCAATTCCTTAGCAAACTCAACAATTAAAATGGCGTTCTTGGTGGCCAAACCTACTAGCACAATCAAACCAATTTGGGTGAAGATGTTGTTATCCCCACCCCATAGCAATACACCACTAATCGCCGACAATAAGGTCATCGGGATAATTAGAATAATCGCTATTGGCAAACGCAAGCTTTCGTATTGCGCAGCTAGGACCATGAATACCAAGATAATCACCAAAGGATAAATCAGCATTGCGGTATTGCCCGACAGCTTTTGCTGATAGGTAAGCTCGGTCCACTCAAAGGTCATGCCTATGGGCAAGGTTTCTGCCAATATCTGCTCGATGGCAGCTTGCGCTTCGCCTGAGCTATAACCAGGTGCTGGACCACCGTTGATTTCTGCGGTGGTATAACCGTTGTAGTGCATCACTCGGTCTGGACCTGCCACATAAGATACATCAACAAAGGAGCCTAGCGGGATCATCGCGCCATCGGCATTTCTCACCTTAAGCTGACTAATCTGCTCTGGCGACTGCCTAAAAGACTCATCGGCTTGGATATTCACCTGATAGGTTCTACCAAACTTATTAAAATCATTCACATAAGTAGACCCCATGTAAGCTTGCAAGGTTGAGAATACCTCATCAATGGCCACTCCCTGTTGCATGGCTTTGGTTCTATCCAAATCCAAATCAAGCTGCGGCACATTCACTTGGTAACTTGAAAAAATGCCGGTAAGCGCTGGCGTTGCCCAGGCTTTTTGCATCACTTGCATGGTGACATTGGCTAACTCTTCATAACCCAAATTGGCGCGGTCTTGAATCTGCAGCCTAAAGCCACCAATGGTGCCTAAACCCTGCACCGGTGGTGGTGGAAATATCGCAATAAAGGCTTCTTGAATACCGGAAAACTGCTGGTTAAGTGCGCCAGCAATAGCATTAGCCGAAAGACTTGGGTCTTGGCGTTGATCAAAATCGGCCAAAGGGGTAAACAAAATCGCGCTATTTGGGCTGTTGGTAAAGCCATTAATGCTTAAACCAGGAAAGGCCACTGCGTGCTCAACACCAGGTTGCGCCAGCGCAATCTCAGACATCTTTTTCACCACCGCTTCGGTGCGCTCTAAAGAGGCGGCATCGGGCAGTTGAGCAAACGCCACTAAGTATTGTTTATCTTGCCCAGGCACATAACCAGTAGGTGTAGTGTCAAACTGGTAGGCAGTAAGGCCTAACAGACCCACGTAAATAACCCCTACTAAGGCCGATAAACGAATGGTCTTTTTGATGATGCCGCCATAAACATTGGCACCTTTGTTAAACAAACGATTAAACGGCGCAAAAATCAGTTTGCCAAACAAACTGTCCATAATTCGGGTTAAACGGTCTTTAGGTTCGTCATGCCCTTTTAGCAACAAGGCCGACAAAGCAGGGCTCAAGGTGAGCGAGTTAATCGCCGAAATAAAGGTCGAGATAGTAATGGTTAAAGCAAACTGTTTATAAAACTGTCCGGTTAGGCCAGACATAAAGGCAGTAGGAATAAACACCGCTGCCAATACCAAGGTGGTTGCCACAATGGGCCCGGTTACCTCTTTCATGGCGCGCTGCGTCGCGGCCACTGGGTTTAAACCCTCGGCAATATTTCGTTCAACATTTTCCACCACCACAATGGCGTCGTCCACCACGATACCAATGGCCAATACCAAACCAAATAAAGACAAGGCATTAAGCGAAAAGCCCATCAGGTGCATAAAGGCAAAGGTACCCACCAACGACACGGGTACAGCAACTAAAGGAATAATTGAAGCGCGCCAGGTTTGTAAGAACAGCACCACCACCAATACCACCAGCAGTACTGCTTCAAACAAGGTTTTAACTACCGCTTCAATGGAGCCACGAACAAATACCGTTGGATCGTAAACCGTGTCGTAGTTTAGGCCTTCAGGAAAGTTTTGCGCTAATTCGGCCATACGCGCCCGTACATCTTCAGAGATCTGGATAGCGTTCGAGCCAGATGCTTGAAACACACCAATGGCAATTGCATCCTTGTTATCCAGTAGTGAACGAAGCGCATAACTGCTCGCCCCTAGCTCTACACGTGCCACATCGCGTAAGCGACTAATTTCGCCTTGCTCGCCCACTTTAATGATGATGTTT
This sequence comes from Agarivorans sp. Alg241-V36, assembly GCF_900537085.1. Lineage (NCBI taxonomy): Bacteria > Pseudomonadati > Pseudomonadota > Gammaproteobacteria > Alteromonadales > Alteromonadaceae > Agarivorans > Agarivorans sp. Alg241-V36. Next base: position 119,429 of record NZ_UNRE01000009.1, read on the forward strand.
TCAAACTCTTCAGTGGTGTTTAAACGCCCTTTCACGTTAATCAAAATCTGAAAATCAGACTCACCACTGGGCTGTGCGCCTAAGCTACCTGCAGCTGCTTGCTGATTTTGTTCTCTAATTGAGGCAATAATTTGATTCGGGTTTAAACCCAAAGCAGCCACTTTATTGGGATCTAACCAAATGCGTAAGCTGTAATCGCCAGCGCCAAACAAACGCACTGCGCCCACGCCTTCTATTCGCGCTAACTCATCTTTAACGTTAAGTGCCGCATAGTTAGACAGGTACAGTAAATCGTAGCGATCTTCTGGTGAACTTAAGTGAACCACCATGGTGAGATCGGGAGAGGACTTTTCGGTCACAATACCCAAACGTTGCACTTCAAGCGGCAAGCGCGGTGTGGCGCGATCTACACGGCTTTGCACCTGGGTTTGTGCTTGGTCGATATCGGTGCCAATGGCAAAGGTCACGGTAAGTGTCATACGGCCATCAGATGTCGCTTGCGAAGACATATACAACATGTCTTCCACGCCGTTAATTTCTTGCTCCAGCGGAGACGCCACCGTTTCGGCAATTACCTTAGGGTTAGCCCCTGGGTAATTGGCGGTAACAACCACGGTAGGCGGCACCACTTCTGGATATTCGGTAATTGGTAATTGCCACACTGCAATTGCACCGCCAATAAACATCAGCAGCGATATAACGGCCGCAAAAATCGGCCGTTTAATAAAAAACTGAGAAAACATGGGCGAATCTATCCTTGTTGAACTTACAACTTAGCGTTAAGGCTTAATTGCTGATGCTGTTGATCAAGTAACCGCTGAGACTCTCGCAATCCAGATATCACTTCTTCGCTGGCCATAGCCTTTGCAATGGGGGTTACCTGCATTTGTGGACGTACTCGTTGAATGCCGTTTACGACGATGCGTTCTGAACCCGATAAACCTTGAGAAACAATTCGCAAACCATTGATTTGCTCACCCAAAACTACCGGGCGGTACTGTACTTGGTTGTTTTCATCTAGCACCAATACAAACTTATTGTTTAAGTCGGTTCCAACGGCTTTATCGTCAATGAGCACGGCTTGATAAGAGCTGCTTCCAGCAATTTGTAAGCGAGCAAACATGCCCGGCAGTAATTCACCACTGGGGTTACTAAAGCTGGCGCGCAAGCGAATAGTGCCAGTGCCGCTAGCAACAGCATTGTCGATAAAGTCAATTTGGCCTAAGTGCTTGAAGATTTGCTCATCGGCTAAGGCCATTTGCACAACCGCTACGGTGTCTAGTGCGCCTTGCAACGGCAATACATTGTTTAGCTCTTGGTATTTCAAAAAGCTTTGCTCGTCTACGTCAAAATAAGCATGCATATGCTGGGTAGAAACAATCCGCGTAAGCTGACTAGCGCCGAGGTTTACATAGTTGCCCTCGGTGATTAGCGCGTTAGACACACGGCCACCAATGGGAGCGCGCACCTCGGTAAAATCTAAATCCAAACGAGCTCGCGATAAGGCGGCGGTGATAGATGCTACAGCAGCCGCACCTTGCTCTCGCGCCGAAAAGCGATTATCTAAAATCTCATCGGAGATAGCGTTTTGTTTATTCAAGGCCTGGGCGCGTTTATAGCCTTTCCTAGCCAGCTCTAAACTGCTTTTAGCACTTTGTAGCTCAGCCTCTAGGCGGGCAACTTCGGCGGCAAAAATGCGGCTATCGATCTTAAATAGCACATCACCTTTGTTAACTAGGCTGCCCTCGGCAAACAATACTTGCTCGATATAGCCTGACACTCGCGGCACGACCATCACGGTTTGTGGTGCTTGTAGGCGACCAGTATAAACATCGGTCTCGGTAATGCGCTCAAGCAATACTTCGGCTACATCTACACTTGGTGGTGGAGGTGCTTGATTGGTCGCAGCTTCCGGTTTTCCGCAAGCCACTAGGAAAATGCTTAAAGCACTTACTGCGATGAGTTTTGGTAGATCAAAAACTGATGCCATCTTCGTTCCCTAAAGTGATGATTAATTGATATCTGAATGATATTTTGTTTTGTACTGGCTGGTATATTAATCACTAAATATGATCGGGATCAAGATATTTTTGTACCAAGTGGTATTTATTTATCTAGACAGGTCTGAGCGGCTTAGCTATGATCAATTCAATGTTAAATTGAGGTAGAAAAATGTCCCCCAAGTGCTGTTCTCACATTGGTCGTCCACGCAGCTTTGACGCGAATCAAGCGCTAGAAAAAGCCTTAGAAGTATTTTGGCAAAAAGGTTACGAAGGGGCATCCTTAAACGATCTAACCCAAGCCATGGGCATTAATAAACCCAGTATGTATGCGGCTTTTGGCAATAAAGAGCAGTTGTTTTTGCAGGCCATAGAGCTTTACGAATCTCGACCACAAGCCTATTTCTACCCCGCCCTAGAGCAAGATACCATTTACGACGTAGTGGATTACATGTTGAAAGGTGCCGTGGCAAACTTAAGCGACCCCTCACAACCGCAAGGCTGCGTGATTGTGCAAGGTGCGTTGTCGTGTAGTGAGTCTGCTAGCACCATTAAGCAAGCCCTGCAGGAACGCCGGGCCCAAGGCAGTATCGCCTTACAGCAACGCTTTGAGCGCGCCAAAGTTGACAAAGATTTGACCGCCGATGCCGATCCAGAAGCCCTTGCCCATTACTTAGCCACAGTGCTGCAAGGCTTAAATGTTCACGCCACTAATGGCGCAACAGAGCAGCAATTACAGCAAGTGGCTTCACTCACCCTAGACACTTTTAAACGAGTAAGCAGTGCCAAAGTCGCAGCGAGCTTACAAAGCATCAACAAATAAGCGCCATTGGCTAGGTCACTAGCCAGCACTTACTTGCTAGTTTGAGCTAGTTGTAATTACGCCGATAACGCCCAGGCGAGACTCCAAAGCTTTTTTTAAAGCGGTGGGCAAAGGCAAAACCGTCTTGGTAACCTAACTGACTGGCGATAACCTCTATCGACCAGTGGCTTTCACGTAATAAATAGCTGCCATGCTCTAAGCGTAATCGCGTGAGATATTGCTTAGGACTCACCTTAAACTCTTGCTGAAATAAACGATAACAGTGAGCTTCTGACACCGACAAGCGTTGCGCCATTTCGGCTACTGTCCAAGGGTAGTGCAAGGAAGATCGCAATTGCTGCTCGAGTTTATGTAAGGGGCTTGGCTCAGCATTTTTTAGCGGTTTAAGCAGTTGCAATAAGTAGCGTTTTATCAGCTGAGTTAAAGCCGATTCAACCAGCGGATCGGCTTTCGCCTTAGTTTCCTCATCTAGCAGTAACTTCATGCACTTATCAATGTTTTGACTCGAGCTAATGTTCAGCACTTTGGCTTTTTTGGGGAAACGATACCAGCTAATATCAGGTGAAAACTGAAACCAATTGTGCCGCCAAAAGTGACTGGCTAGACTAAACGAATAATGAGTTCCAGCGGGTAGAATGACCAGCTCATTTGGTCCTAAGCGTTGCCGTCCCTCGGCGGTATGCAAACTTCCAGCGCCAGCCATAGAAATTAAAACAGAGTGCTCCTGCGGTGCTCGCCGACTCACAAAGTACTCACCTCGAATATACGATACTCCCGCCAAATTCACCTGAAGCTTGGTGAGCTCAGAAAAGCGCTCGGTGGTTAAGAAGCGCTCAACACACGCTGGGCCTATCTCAAACTTATCTTGCCAATGTTGCTCATTCATAGATGATAGTTTTGAACATATTTTTGATAGCTTCAATTATGTGGCACTTCCTATATATAAGATAGGATCGCAGCCATAAATTTAAATCACCACTTCTAACTAGATAGTTTATATCTGATGCAAGTCACATTTTGAGGTTGTTATGCACGCATCTCCTATTTCATTGAATCGCTCATGGCTAGAGCAGTTCTGGCGCCTAGCTTGGCCTATATCCTTGCAAGCAGTATTGCTAAGCCTATTAGGCTTAGTAGATGTACTGATGGTTGCCACCTTAGGTGATGCCGAAGTGGCCGCAGTAGGTTATGCAGGGCGGGCATTTTTTGTTGCCATCGTCATTTTAAATGGTTTCTCAACTGCTTGTGCCATTTTGAGCGCGCAACACTGGGGAACAAAAAACTGGACGGCGATTGGCCGTACAGTTGCATTATCTTTTTATGCTGGGCTTATTTTTACCTTAGCCACCTTAGCCTTCATGGTATTTAGCCCAAGTACCATCATGCAGTGGGGCAGCAACGACGCACATCTTATTGCCATTGGCAGCGACTATATTCGTGCCACCGCATTAATGGTGTTATTCACTTTACCAGTGATAGTGATTGAATCGGCACTGCGCGCTAGCGGTAATACCAAGCTGCCGCTGTATATTAGTGTGTTTGCGGTAGTCGCCAACATTGCGCTAAACCAACTGCTTATTTTTGGCCTTGGGCCTATTCCAGCAATGGGCATTGTAGGCGCAGGTGTAGCTACGGTGATTGCTCGTTTACTGCAGTTTGTGGTGCTGTGGGCCAGCCTTTGGTGGCAATCTCATCCATTATTGAAAGTATGTATGATCGGCTTTTGGCAGTTTAAGCAAACCGAGCTAAGCAAATATGCCAAGCTTGCCGTGCCATTGGTGATTAACTTTAGCATTTGGTCGAGCGGTGTATTTGTATTTGCCACTTTATACGGCCAGTTAGGGACCAACGCGCTGGCAGCAATGAGCTTGATTAGCCCAATAGAAGGCATTGCTATCTCTTGCTTCATGGGGTTCTCGGCAGCTTGCTCGATAATGGTGGGCAATAAACTTGGCGCTAACCAGTTTAACCAAGCCTGGGTAGATGCCCGTTTAGCACTGCTAGTAAGCCCCATTGCGGCAATTGGTATTGGTGTGGCAATTTGGTTATTGAGCTATCCTTTATTGAACTTGTTTGGCGCTTTAGAGTCTGAAACATTGCAACTGGCACAACAGCTAGTATTAGTTCTGGCAGCCTCTACTTGGCTACGCATATTTAATATGGTGCTAATTAACGGAATTTTGCGTAGCGGAGGCGACAACAGCTTCTGCCTTATGTCGGATACATTTTGCCAATGGGGCGTAGGTTTAATGCTTACTTCCATCGCCATTTTTGTCTTCGATGTAAGCTTAATAACGGCTTTTTGTATAGCCTTAAGTGAAGAAGTATTTAAGGCCATGCTGTGTTTTTGGCGGATGAATCAGAAAAAATGGCTACGTAACCTTACTACCGAGCCTCTCGCCGAAACCAACTGATTAGACCAGAAAAATGCTGCCATTTTCTGCGAAAACCCTATAATTGTCGAAAATGTCGATGACTTAGCACATTTATCCTTGATAAATGTGCTAATCTTAAGAAATCGACACGTTCTATAATTTAAGCTGACTTTTCAACGAAAATGACTAATAAATTCTCTATTTTGTTACTCAACGGTCCAAATTTAAACTTATTGGGCAAACGTGAGCCCGAGGTTTACGGCCACCAGAGTTTAGATGACATTGTTGAACAACTACGCCAACAAGCCAATGACATGGGTGTCACCCTTCAGGATTTTCAATCCAATGTCGAAGGCGAATTAATTAACCGCATTCATCAAGCCATGGGCGAGATAGATTTTATCATCATCAATCCTGCGGCTTTTACTCATACCAGCGTGGCACTGCGCGATGCGCTACTTGGTGTGAACATTCCATTTATAGAAATTCACCTATCTAACGTACATGCACGTGAATCATTCCGTCATCACTCTTTCCTTGCCGATAAAGCTGAGGGAGTGATATGTGGTTTAGGTAGTCAAGGATATCAATTTGCTTTAACTGCAGCGCTAAACAAGCTGCAGAAATAGCTGTTTAATTAACCTAATACGATAAAGAGAGCCCTTATGGATATTCGCAAGATTAAAAAATTAATCGAATTAGTTGAAGAATCTGGTGTAGCTGAATTAGAGATCACCGAAGGTGAAGAAGCAGTACGTATCAGCCGTAACTTCAGCGGTGCAGCTCAAGCCGTATACGCTCCTGCACCTGTAGCAGCACCGGCTCCAATTGCCGCGGCTCCAGCCGCAACTGCTGCAGCACCAGCTGCCAGCGAAGCAGTTTCTGGCCACCAGTTACTATCGCCAATGGTAGGTACGTTCTACCGTTCTTCATCTCCAGAAGCGCAACCATTTGTGCAAGAAGGCCAGCAAGTAAACGTAGGTGACACCCTATGTATAATTGAAGCTATGAAGATGATGAACCAAATTGACGCTGACAAATCTGGTGTTGTTAAAGCCATTTTGGTTGAAGACGGTGAAGCCGTTGAGTTTGATGAACCGCTATTCATCATCGAATAAAGAGGCATTTGTATGCTAGATAAAGTAGTTATTGCTAACCGTGGTGAAATTGCTCTGCGTATCTTACGCGCTTGTAAAGAGCTTGGCATTAAAACGGTAGCTGTGCACTCAACAGCCGATCGTGACCTTAAACACGTATTGTTAGCCGACGAATCAATTTGTATTGGTAAGCCTGCGGCAACCGAAAGTTACCTAGACATTCCGCGCATTATTGCCGCTGCAGAAGTGACCGATGCAGTAGCGATTCACCCCGGTTATGGTTTCTTATCTGAAAATGCCGAATTCTCTGAAATAGTAGAGAAAAGTGGTTTTATCTTCATTGGCCCTAAAGCTGAAACCATCCGTATGATGGGTGATAAAGTTGAAGCGATTAAAGCGATGAAGAAAGCCGGTGTACCTTGTGTACCGGGTTCAGATGGCCCATTGGGCAGCGATGAAAAACAAAATGCCGCCATTGCCAAGCGCATTGGTTACCCGATTATCATTAAAGCCGCTGGTGGCGGTGGTGGTCGTGGTATGCGTGTTGTTTACAAAGAAGAAGAACTACATACCTCTATCGATTTAACCCGTACAGAGGCTGGCTCATTCTTTGGCAACAACATCGTTTACATGGAGAAATACCTAGAGAATCCTCGTCACGTAGAGGTACAGGTATTGTCAGATGGCCAAGGTGGCGCTATTCACTTAGGTGAACGTGACTGTTCAATGCAGCGTCGTCACCAAAAAGTGGTTGAAGAAGCTCCCGCTCCGGGCATTACCGAAGATATGCGTCGCAACATTGGCGAACGCTGTACTCGCGCATGTATCGAGATTAACTATCGCGGAGCCGGTACCTTCGAGTTCTTATATGAAAATGGCGAGTTCTACTTCATTGAAATGAACACCCGTATTCAGGTTGAGCACCCAGTAACAGAAATGGTTACCGGTATCGACTTAATCAAAGAGCAGCTGCGCATTGCCGCTGGCCAACCTTTGTCATTTAGCCAAGAGCAAGTGAAACTAACCGGCCACGCAATTGAGTGTCGTATTAATGCCGAAGATGCGGAAACCTTTATCCCATCTCCAGGTCGCATTAATCGCTTCCACCCACCAGGTGGTATGGGCATTCGCTGGGACTCGCACGTTTACGCAGGTTACTCGGTACCGCCTTACTATGACTCGATGATTGGTAAGCTAATTACCTACGGTGAGAATCGTGACATCGCCATTGCGCGAATGAAAAATGCGCTTTCTGAGCTAGTGATTGACGGCATCAAAACTAACGTTCCGCTGCAAGAGAAAATCATGCAAGACGAGAACTTCCAGTTTGGTGGCGCGAATATTCATTACTTAGAGAAAAAACTCGGTATGTAATTCACCAGCTGTTGATACTAAAAAGGCCTTAAGAATACTTAAGGCCTTTTTTCTTTGTTTGGAAAAACTACTTAATATCCCGCCACCAGGCTGCTGTTTTTTGTGCTTGCCCAACTGTAAACACTTCGCCTATTTTCGGTGTCACTAGCTGCACATCGGCGAGTTCACTTAATTGGCTAATTCGCTCAAGCGGCTCGTACCAAGAGTGAAATGCCAAATCAAAGGTGGAGTTATGCACTGGCATTAAGGCTTTACCTTTTAAGTCCAAGTGAGCTTGCAAGGTTTGCTCGGGCGTCATATGTACCGCCGACCAATCTTTGTCATAGGCGCCGGTTTCCATCATGGTTAAATCAAAGGGCCCATAGCGCTCGCCAATTTGTTTAAAGCCGTCGAAGTATCCAGAGTCACCACTAAAGAATATCCGCTGCTCGGGCGCGTCAATCACGTAAGATGCCCAAAGCGTTTGGTTACCATCAAATAAACCACGACCGGAGAAGTGCTGAGTAGGCGTAGCAGTTACGGTTAGCTCACCAAAGCTTGCCGATTGCCACCAACGCAGACGACTAATTTTGTTAGCCTCGACTCCCCAATCAAGCAGGTGTTGGTCTACACCTTCTGGCACTACAAAGTGCTGCACCTTGTCTTTTAACAGCTTGATGCTGTGTTTATCTAAATGGTCGTAGTGATCGTGCGAAATCAGCACGCCATCGATATTCTCCAAGTCGCTAAGTTCCACCGGCGGTTGATGGAAGCGCTTTGGGCCAATAAAGCTAAAGGGAGAAGTTCGCTGCGAGAATACCGGATCTATTAGCCAGCGCTGTCCAGCCACTTGCATATAAACGCTGGAATGGCCAAAACGAATAACGCTGCTTTGTTCAACGGGCAGAGCAGCCAGCTGAGAAGCATTTAAAGGCATCACCGGAATACCCTTGCTTGGCGCAGCATCTACACGCTGCTCACTCACATAACGCCATAAAATACCCCAAACAGAGGCATTGGCTGGCATTGCTTGGGCATTTTGGTATTTGCCATCATTAACTTGGGTGGTGAATAAGCTGGTGTCAGCCGCCATGGCTGAAGCTAAAGGTGTACTCATTAATCCTCCCAAACAAAAACTCATAAGCTTGTTACGTATGCTCAAAATAGCGCCCTCATAAATTACACCAAAGAGTTTACTTTTAGATCAAACAAAAGTAAACCCACTAGTTTACCTTTATTCTGAGCGTTAAATGTAAGCACTTTGTTACAGATAACTGAGGCTGGGCTTAGGGCTAAATCGGCAGTTTCAAAAATATGTCTTACACTTAAACCATCTTAGTTAGAGCAAAGTTATGCTTTGGGAAGTGATAATTTAGCCAACACCTAAAACGGAATTGAGTGCAATGCCATGATTATTAAACCAATCTATGAAATATTGCCGAGCCTTTATTTGGCTGCCGGCTCAAGCTCGGTAATATGGGTAGACTCAACCTTAGGAGTGGCTGGGGGTGTACTGCTATTTTGCCTAGGTTCACTGATATGGGTAATGCGTTCTAATTTTCGACGTTTAGACCAAGCCACTCATGCCGGTAAACGCTTCAACATTCCAGAGTCTCTATACGAGTTTATGCCCTTCTTGTTTATTGGTTTAGCCCTCTCTCTGGCGTCAACACAACAGTCTATTGCCGCCTACGCCATTGCTGCGCTCTGTTTATACCGCGGCTGCTCCTTACTCTATATGCGCCATCGCTATCGCCGCCAAGTTTGGCAAAAAGTGCCTAGTTCTGTGAAAACCAGCAATTAGCGCCAATCAACATACAAACAGACAATTTGGCTAAATCTTGTAACTGAGTCTATGCTTAATAATGTTAATGGAAGGTTACTAGATGTGACAGGGAGAGCTTATGCTACCACGAGCCATATACGAGATTTTGCCAAGCGGCTATTTATCAGCAGGCACAGGGTCAATGTTATTACTTGAACCTTGGTTGGCCCATGTTGGTGGTGCATTGCTATTTTGTATGGGCGCTCTGATATGGGTGCTTCGTTCAAACTACCGCCGTTACGATAAATACAAAAAGTCTTTTATCCGCAAAACTAAAGCTATTCCCGAACCAGTATATGAATTCATCCCCTTTTTGTACCTTGCCGGCAGCGTGCTGATTCTCAGCTTACTGTTTAACACACCAGCCCTAATTGTCGCGGCCTTAGCTGGATGTCGCGGTTTGGTACTGCTATATAAACGTGCACATTACCGCAACCGCGGTTTAAGCCCAGCCAAGTAACAAATACTTAAAGATGTCGCACTTACTACTGGTAAAATCCTTGGTAGCTAAATGCGGCTTTTTTACAAATTTAGTATTGTAAACATCGCCTCCCAGCATAGTCCCCCGTCGACTAGACTAATTTTATGATGATAAGCGCAAACTAACGCAGTACACTTGCCGCCTAATCGAGTAGAGGAGCGGACAATGCCTTGGATCCAGCTAAAAATAAACGCCACTAAAGATACAGCCGACGCCATTGGCGACATTCTTATGGAAACCGGCTGCCAAGCGGTTACCTTCTTAGACCGCCACGACACACCGGTATTTGAACCATTATTAGGTGAAACCCCTTTGTGGGGCGATACCGATGTTCAAGGCCTATACGACGCCACAACCGATATGTCGCCGATTATTAATTTCTTACGAGAAGCGCTGATCCTAGAAGACGGCAACTACAAACTAGACCAACTAGAAGATAAAGATTGGGAACGCGAATGGATGAAAGACTTTCATCCAATGCAATTTGGCGAACGTTTATGGATTTGCCCAAGCTGGACCGATGTACCCGATCCCAATGCGGTTAACGTTATGCTAGATCCCGGCCTAGCCTTTGGCACGGGTACCCACCCTACCACTGCACTTTGTTTAAAATGGCTAGACCAACTAGACCTTAGTGACAAAACCGTGGTGGACTTTGGCTGCGGTAGCGGCATACTAGCCATTGCCGCGATTAAGCTTGGCGCAAAACGCGTTGTAGGCATAGACATTGACCCACAAGCGATTTTAGCGAGTCGCGACAATGCCGAGCGCAATGGCGTGGCCGACAAGCTAGAACTCTACTTACCTAAAGACCAACCTAAAGATTTCCAAGCAGACATAGTAGTAGCCAATATATTAGCTGGCCCACTTAAAGAGCTCAGCGAAATCATTCTTGCCTACCTAAAACCGCAAGGTTCTATTGCCCTATCAGGCATTTTGGAAGAGCAGAGTGAGGCGGTAGTAACAGCCTATCAAACACAGTGCAATATGGATCCGGTTGTTCTTGATCAAGAATGGTGTCGATTAAGCGGAACTAAGCGCTAAGTTAACCAATATTGTGGCGCAAACCCATGACTAAAGGGTTTGCTGCCATATTCTGCATCTAAAAATCCAGCTTTTTTTTTGAAAAATGTTCAAAATATAGCCTTTTCAGCGTGCCTAAAAAGTCGTAAACTACGCCGCCCTGAGATTGAGAAGAACGACAGTCATGCAAATAGGCAGTTACAAGCTGGACAATCCGGTGATACTAGCGCCTATGGCTGGAATTACCGATCAACCCTTTCGTCGCTTATGTTGGCGTTTAGGTGCAGGGCTTACGGTTTCAGAGATGGTGTCCAGTAACCCACGGGTTTGGAACAGTAAAAAATCGCTAGACCGTATGGTTCACCTAGATGAATGTGGCATACGCAGTGTTCAGATAGCAGGTTCAGATCCAGAATTGATGGCTCTCGCCGCCCAACATAATGTGGCAAATGGCGCGCAAATCATCGATATCAATATGGGCTGCCCAGCTAAAAAGGTAAACAAAAAGTTAGCTGGTTCGGCGCTATTGCAGCAACCCGAGCTAGTAGAAAAAATTCTTGATGCTGTTGTGCAGGCGGTAGAAGTGCCAGTGACCCTTAAGATCCGTACTGGGTGGTCACCAGAACATCGCAATGCTTTGCAAATTGCCAAGCTTGCAGAAGCCGCCGGTATTCAATCTTTAGCCATACATGGTCGGACGCGAGCATGCATGTATAAAGGTTTAGCCGAGTACGACACCATTAAAGCAGTAAAAAAAGAAGTTTCGATACCGATTGTGGCAAATGGCGACATCACCACACCGGAGCAAGCCAAACACGTTTTGGATTACACCGGCGCGGACGCCATCATGATAGGTCGAGGAGCTCAAGGTAACCCTTGGCTTTTCAGAGAAATTAATCACTTCTTAAGCACTGGGCAGCATTTAGATGCCCCCAAGGCTGAAGAAGTGAAGGAAGTAATGCTTCACCACTTAGACAACCTGTATACACATTACGGGGAGTATCAAGGGGTACGTATCGCTCGCAAACATGTGGGGTGGTACTTGAAGCAGTTAGCGGACACGGATGAGTTTCGTAGCCAGTTTAACCAGCTTGAATCAGCCCTGGTACAAACGTCCGCGATTGAACAGTTTTTCGAATAGTTGTGATCATTAATTAATTAAAAAGAGCGTCAAGTATGTTTGATTCAAATACCACCACAAACACACTTTCTACTATGACTAGCAGTGCTACTAGCACTGAAGTGAAAGAACGTCCATTACGCGATTCAGTTGAGCAAGCATTGCGCAACTACTTCGCACAGTTAAATGGCGAAGATGTGTCTGAATTGTACGAATTAGTACTATCTGAAGTTGAAGCTCCGTTGCTTGACGTAGTTATGCAATACACTCGCGGCAACCAAACCCGCGCTTCAATCATGTTAGGTATCAACCGCGGTACTTTACGCAAAAAATTGAAAAAATACGGCATGAACTAAGCTAAGGCTTAGATTTTGCTCAAAAAGGCCTATCTGTTGATAGGCCTTTTTTATTGCGTTCGATTTATTCTTAGTATGTAGCTAAGCATAAAAAAGCCCAGCAGACCTAAGTCGTTTGTTGGGCAAAAATTCAGAAAGGACTGCCAATACATCAGACAAAATGTATTGGCACTTTATTGTTAGCCAAGCATCTTACGTGCGGCTTCTACAACAATGTTTACCGCTTGGTGTTCGGTGTTTTTCATCAAGCTCTCATCTGGAATTTCTTGCTGGGTGCGGTTTACAATAACTCCGGCTACACAGCCTGCTTTTAAGCCTTGCGATGCACACATGGTAAATAAGGTGGCGCTTTCCATTTCAAAGTTAAGCACGCCCATGGCTTGCCACTCTTCCATAGAGCCTTGGAAGGCTTTAACTACTCGGCCAGATACGGTGTCGTAGCGCTCTTGCCCTGGGTAAAAAGTATCACTTGAAGCAGTAACTCCCACATGACAAGTCGCGTTTGCATCTAAAGCCGCGCTATTTAAGGCCTGCATACATGAGAAATCGGCCACAGCGGGGAATTGCATCGGCGCAAAGTGGCTACTTGCACCATCTAAGCGAACTGAAGCAGTGGTAACAATGACGTCTCCCACATTAATGTGCGGTTGAATTGCGCCAGTGGTACCCACTCGCAGGAATGTACGAATACCTAGTTGAGCCAGCTCTTCTACAGCGATAGAGGTAGATGGGCCACCAATGCCAGTAGAACATACCACCACAGGGGTACCATCTAATTTACCTAGGTAAGAGGTAAACTCGCGCTGCGAGGCCAGCAATTCCGGCTCGTCTAATAAAGAGGCAATACGCTCTACCCGCTGCGGGTCACCAGGAATAATGGCTAAGGTTGCGCCTTTCAGCATGTCGGGATTTAAGCCAAGATGAAATACACTCGCTTGCTGGTTCATGTTTACCTACTTAATGTCGTCCAATGATTGATGAGCAGAGCATAGGACGAGAACTGAGCAATAAGTGTGAAACATCTCGCATTTGAAGTGAACTTAGCCGGGATTAGCTCGATAGTTACTGCTTGTGTTGATCGAAAAACCAGCTCAAAAAAACATTAAATTTATCAAAAATCGAACTTTTCTCGTCCGCTGTGTTCTACAATAGCTTGAAATAGTTTTTGTGCTTACTTGAGGTAACTACCATGAAAAAACAGCTACTTATTGGTTTAACCCTAAGCCTAGGCTTAATGGGCTGCGCCAGTAAACAATCGGAGCCAAGCATGGATTTAGCAGATAGCCGTTGGTATATGACCGGTGACTTTTACAACATTGCCGATATTAAATTGCCAGCATTCACTTTGGAAGAAAATGACCAAGGCTATAAAATCTCTGGCACTACTGGCTGCAACAACTTTTTTGGCCAGGCAGAGTGGGATGGTAAACAACTCACAGTAAATCAGCCTATTGGCATGACTCGCATGTTGTGTGACGACACCGCCAACAAGATTGAAATGGAATTTGTTCAAGCGCTGGAGAAGCCAATCATGAGCGATGGAGAAAACCTTCGCCTAAACAATGGCGCTAAGTTTAAGCGAGTCCCAAAAAGCTAATAATGGCAATCATACTAAGTAAGTAATGAGCAATAACACCGGAAAATACTCGAAAACAAAGCAGGACTTTTCGATAAGTAGTGATTCTACATTCAAAAATTCTAAGGCAGTTATCGAGTATTTTAATCCGTTAGCATGCACTGTTACTTGGTACGATTGGTATAAGACTTAAGCGGCAGTACTAAACCAACGCTGCCGCGCATCTTTAACTCCCGCCAACAGCATCAGTGCTGCAATCACTACACTACTACTTACAACCCACCAGCTATTCACCAAATGATGCTCTTGCCACTCAACTGGGTTTACCTGCCACTGCCATTGGCTAATCGCCCAATCTAGGCCCCAGCCAAATGCCATGGCACTAGCTATCACGCCCACCAAATAGGCAACTAAGGCGCGCATTCCCATTTCTTGGCGAACTAGCATTAAAGTCGCAATATTGGTCGCTGGCCCTGCGAGCATAAACACCAAGGCGGCACCGGGAGAGATCCCCGCAATAATGAGGCCAGCTGCAATAGGTGTTGAAGCCGTGGCGCAAATGTACATAGGGATCCCCACTAATACCATCACCACCATGGTGATCCAGCCTTGGCCCCAGCGCGTCATAAAGCTTTCGGGTAAATAAGTTTGAATAAGCGCGGCAAATACCAAACCAAGAAGTAGCCATAAGTAACTGTCGGCAACTAATTCAACAAAGCTATTGCTCCATTGTTTGGCTTTGCTGGCAATGCTGCAGTGTTTGGTTTGAGGTTTTGCTTCGCTGCCACAAGCGCTTTTGCTGCAACAAGTTTTCGCAGCGGCAGGCTGAGCCGCATCACTTTCATCTTTTCCCACTAATAAGCCAGCAACAATGGCACTTGCTACTGCCGCTACAGGCCTTACAACTGCCATTATCGGCCCTAACAAGGCGTAGGATACAGCGACTGAATCAACCCCCGTTTCTGGTGTAGCAATCAAAAATGAAGTGGTGGCGCTTTTAGATGCGCCAGCTCGGCGCAGCCCCATCGCTGCGGGGATAACACCGCAAGAACACAAGGGTAAAGGCGCGCCAATTAGCGCCGCCTTTACCGTAGTGCTCGCTTTGTTATTGCCTAAATGCTTGGCTAACCAGCGACTGGGCAGGCCAAGCTTTAAACTTGCCGCAATCACAAAGCCCAAAAACAACCACGGTGCTGCACTCAAAAACAAATCGATAAAATTATTCAATAGCATCATCTAAGGCCTTTAATATTGAGCAAGAGCGGGCGCTTTCGTCGCCACCACAGCATGCGTCGTGCAGTGTTTTTAAAGTAGTTTCAAAAGCTTTTAGCTCTGCCAATTGTTGTTGTACTTTCTCTAGCTTCTGGCCAACAACACTGCTCACATCGTTACAACTTGCTGTTTCTGCATGCTCACGCAGGGTGAGTAATTCCAAGATGTCTTTAATCGACAAACCTGCCTGCTTAGCGCGTTGAATAAAACCTAAACGCGCCAAATCTTGTTTGCTATACATACGGTAGAGATTCTCGCCACGGGCAGCCGGTACCAGCAAACCTTTTCGCTCGTAAAAGCGCAGCGTTTCTACAGTTAAACCACTTAGCTTGGCCAACTCGCCAATTTTGAACATAAGCATCCTCCAATTGTTCTATGATAAACCCTGTAGCTAGGTATAGGGTCAAGCCTTTTTAGCGAACAAACAAAAAAAGCCTGAAGATTCAGGCTTTGTGGCTTACAACATTGTTAATCGTAATGATTGCGTTGCTCGGGCAGATCAGACGAGTATTCCACAAATTCAATTTCATAATCATTGGGATCTCTAAAATACACATTTCGCCGATAGGGACTTTGAGCGCCTTCGTGATGAATGGCATATCCCGCTTTTAGCATTCGCGAAATTAGTCCATCTAAATCGACAGTACGATAAGCAAAGTGTGCCATCCCCACCTGATTACCTTGCAAGGGACGGTTCTCTCCGTAACCTTGGTCATTAAACGTAAGGTATTGGTCATTATCGCCAAAGTGTAACCAGCGACGCTCTACGCCGTACCACGTTTGTTTGCCCTCTCCGCGTATATTCCAATGAGGGAAAGCCGCTTGATAAAAATCTAAGCTTTGCTGCATGTCTTTCACTACTAAGTTGAGATGTTCTAATTGCATAAGGCGCTCCTTGGCAGGCTAAGTGCTAAATCAATTTACTGTGTTGTAGTTGCTAGCCTAAAACCTCAACTTAACTTGAGGTAAAGTAATTTTTTGCCTAGTCTTTTAATTTTTGGAGCGAACAGATGAATCAGCGGCCAAAGCAAGCTCTATCGATTGGCTTTGTAGCAAAGCGCTGCGGGGTTAAGGTATCTACCCTGCACTTCTACGAAACCAAAGGTTTAATCAATAGCTGGCGTAATCAAAGGAATCAGCGGCGTTATCACCCTGATGTATTGCGGCGCGTATCGGTAATCAAAGCCGCCCAAGCCATGGGCATCAGTTTGGCGGAGATAAAACAAGCCTTTGCCAAGTTACCTGAGCAACGCACGCCCAATAAAACCGACTGGCAAGCGCTCTCTCAGCAATGGCATCAAGGGCTTAATCAGCGGATTAAGCAACTAGAAAACTTGCGCGACTCTCTCACAGGCTGCATAGGCTGCGGCTGTTTATCAATGAAAAGCTGCCCGCTTTATAATCCTGAGGATAGCTTGGCTAGCGAGGGACAAGGACCGGTTATTTTAAATCGAAACAATCAGCCCTCATAAAAAATTCATGAATTGCTGCCATACTGAAGAACTATTTTCAGCCTTGGTACGTTCTATTAGTAACAACAAAGGAGTGTTTATGTTTAATTTTCTTAAACCCAATCCACTAAAGCGGAAACGTCAAAAGTATGATGCCTTGCTCGAGTCAGCAATGTTGGCGCAACGACGCGGCGATATTATGACTTACTCGATGTTAAGTGCAGATGCCGACGAGTTATGGAAAGAGATCGAACAGCTAGAGTCTCAGCAAAAATAACTAACAAACTCCACAGCAGCTGTTTCGCAAGTTACTAATATAAAAGTTATTTTATGGAAAATAGTTGAGTCATGCTGCTTAGCCGTCCATACTGGCTAAATATCAAGCAATTGTAATTTCTTAGTCAAATGGCCGACAAAACGACCGCACCACCACAGTTTAATGCTAAATACGTCAAACTCGGAACCGTAGTAGTGATGGTGTCGCTGTTTAGCTTGGCGATTTTGGCGATTGTACTTACCGCACTAGAAAACATCGAAGAAGAAGTAGAGCAAAAGGTTAAAGAGTCTCTTCAAACGGTGCTTCGCGCCACCCAAGAAGCTCACCATATTTGGATTCAACATCGGCTTTTAGAGCTGGGCAATACCGCTCAGTCGGAGCGAATAGTAGTCGCTACCGACATTCTCAATAACCCTGCAAGCCCCTCAATAATGCGCTCTAGTGCTGAAGCTAACATTGAACGTAGTTTCAGCCAAATGATGGAAACCTATCAAGATAAAGCTTATTGGATTAGCGACTCACAAGGGCAGGTGCTTTTCTCAAACCAAAGGACTCCCCCCAAGCAAGTTCATCCCTTGTTTGAATTAAAGCGCGACAAAATGGAACAGGTGATTGATGGCGAAAGTATGTTTATTACCGGCTTGCCGCAACATAACAAACATAGCAATAACATGTATTTCAGCGCGCCTATTATAGACTTAGATCAGCAGGTGCATGGTGTATTGATTGTTAGTGTAAATCAACGCGATCATTTCAGTCGCATCACCCAACTAGGTCGAATTTGGAACTCCGGCGAAACCTACGCTTTTGACCGAAACGGCTTAATGCTCTCTGCTAGTCGCTTTGAGGAGCAACTGCATCGCGTTGGTATACTAGAGCCTGGCCAAGATGCAATTAATAGTTTGTATATTACCGAGCCTAAAGAGAATCTAAGCAATGCTTCGCAAGCCCTTACCTTGATGGCGCAAAGTGCGATTAAAGGCAATACTGCCTTTAATATTAAAGGCTATCCCGATTATCGCGGCGTCAATGTGGTTGGCGCCTGGACTTGGCAACCCAGTTATGATTTTGGTTTAACCACCGAAATAGACAAAGCCGAAGCTTTTCAAATTTACTATCGCACCCGCAACATTGTGGTACTGGGTATCATCAGCTCTTTGCTGGTAGCGGTGAGTTTGTTTTTGCTGCTCTACTTTAGCCAGCGCAATGCCAAACAAGATCTCCGACAAGCAAGGTTGGTATTGGAAGATAGAGTAAAAGAGCGCACTGCCGATTTAGAAGCTTCACAACAAGAGCTACGCACCGCCTATCGCGAGCTAGAAAAATTGGCCGTTACCGACAGCCTTACTGGCATACCTAATCGCCGCTGCGCCGATGAGTTTCTTGAGCAAGAATGGCGCCGCGCTCAGCGTGGTGGCTACCCCATTACCATTATGCTTATCGACATCGACCACTTTAAACTATACAACGATCACTACGGTCACCCAGCGGGCGACGTGTGTTTAGAGAAGGTTGCAAAAACACTGATCGAGACCGGTATCTGTAAGCGCCCCGGTGATTTAATTGCCCGTTACGGCGGTGAAGAGTTCATTGCTATTTTAAGTAATAGTGATTTCGATTATGCCGAGTTCTCGGCAAATCGCTTGGTAAAAGCCATCAACAATGCTGAAATCCCCCATCAATTTAGCTTGGTTGAAAACCAGAAAAACGTCACAATTAGCGTAGGCGTATCGATTGCCGAAAACGCCGACATTGGCTTAGCAGAAATCATCGATTTGGCCGATAAAGCCCTTTATTTAAGTAAACAAAACGGTCGTAATACTTTTCGCTTTAAGCTGCCAGAGGCCGACTCGGCCAAGCCAAATCCCGACTCAAGCGCCAAAGCAAATGGATAAGCAACTAAGCAAGATTTATTAAAGACAAATAACACGCCTTAAAGCTTGTTATCCAAGCTAAGGCCCAATTAATGTTTACCAAGTGGTCAACTAAGACTATTTAACAGCTTGGCCTAACAGCCAATTTGTCCATTTGATTCACTTGTTTTGGCCTCCATACCAACATTTCTCTGCTAAAAACGGCGCATTCTTCACACTTTTGCTGTAAAATGCGCGCCTCAAACCTAAGTTGTTTATTTTTCGGGCAACTTGTACCGCTAGCGCATGTAACTGCTAATGAGGATAAAACCCCAATGGAAAACGCTCGACCGATTCGACGTGCACTGATTAGTGTTTCAGATAAAACAGGCATTATCGAATTCTCACGATCTTTAGCCCAGCAAGGTGTAGAGATCTTATCTACTGGTGGCACCGCAAAATTACTGGCCGATAACGGCATCGAAGTTATTGAAGTTTCTAACTACACTGGCTTCCCAGAAATGATGGATGGACGTGTTAAAACCTTACATCCAAAAGTACACGGTGGCATTTTAGGTCGACGCGGTACCGATGATGAAGTAATGAACAACCACGGCATTAATGCCATCGATATGGTTGTTGTTAACCTTTATCCTTTCGCAGCAACTGTAGCCAACCCAGATTGTAGCCTTGAAGATGCTGTAGAAAACATCGACATCGGCGGCCCTACTATGGTGCGCAGCGCGGCCAAAAACCACAAAGACGTAAGCATTGTAGTTAATGCCTCAGATTACGACCGCGTACTAGCCGAAATGGCAGCTAACGATAAGTCACTAACGCATGCAACGCGCTTTGATTTAGCCATTGCAGCCTTTGAGCACACTGCGGCTTACGACGGCATGATCGCTAACTACTTTGGCACCATGGTACCAAGCTACGGCGACAACAAAGAAGGCGACGAAGACAGCAAGTTCCCACGCACCTTCAACAGCCAGTTTATTAAAAAGCAAGATATGCGCTACGGCGAAAACAGCCACCAAGCTGCCGCTTTTTATGTTGAAAACGATATTGAAGAAGCTTCGGTATCTACTGCCACTCAACTTCAAGGTAAAGCCTTGTCGTTTAACAACATCGCTGATACCGATGCTGCACTAGAGTGTGTGAAAGAGTTCGACGAGCCTTGCTGTGTAATTGTAAAACACGCTAACCCATGTGGTGTAGCACTAGGCGGCAATATTCAAGAAGCGTACGAGCGCGCTTATAAAACTGACCCAACTTCTGCCTTTGGCGGCATTATCGCGTTTAACCGCGAGTTAGACGCCGATACTGCTGAAGCCATTGTGTCTCGTCAGTTTGTTGAAGTAATCATTGCACCTAAGATTTCTGAAGCTGCGGCGCAAATTGTTGCTGCTAAGAAAAACGTACGTTTATTAGAGTGTGGCGAATGGTCAACTAAAACTACCGGTTTGCAGCTTAAGCGTGTAAACGGTGGTTTATTGGTTCAAGACCGCGACCAAGGCATGGTAAGTCAAGACGAACTAAGCGTAGTAAGCAAGCGCCAGCCAAGTGAAGAAGAGCTACGTGACGCGCTATTCTGCTGGAAAGTGGCCAAGTACGTTAAGTCTAACGCCATTGTTTACGCTAAAGGCAACATGACCATTGGTGTAGGCGCAGGCCAAATGAGCCGCGTTTACAGTGCTAAAATTGCCGGTATTAAAGCGGCCGATGAGAAACTAGAAGTTGCGGGCAGCGTTATGGCATCTGATGCCTTCTTCCCATTCCGCGACGGCATCGACGCAGCAGCAGAAGCCGGTATCACCTGTGTGATTCAGCCAGGCGGCTCAATGCGCGATGACGAAGTGATTGCCGCAGCCGACGAACATGGCATGGCCATGGTGTTCACTGGCATGCGCCACTTCTACCACTAAAAAACCACAGCCAGCCTCGCGCTGGCTGTTTTGTATTTTGGCTTGGTGCGCCAAGCCCCGTTTACTCAGTATTGGATAGACAAACATGAACGTACTTGTGATTGGCGGCGGTGGCCGCGAACATGCTCTAGCATGGAAGGCTGCGCAATCTCCTTTAGTTGAAAAAGTATTTGTTGCCCCAGGTAACGCCGGTTCTGCACTAGAGCCAAAGTTAGAGAATGTAGCGATTGGTGTGGAAGACATTCCAGCGCTACTTAGCTTTGCTCAGCAAAACCAGGTTGAGTTAACTATTGTTGGCCCAGAAGCGCCATTAGTTATTGGTGTAGTTGACGCATTTAGAGCAGCTGGCCTTAAAATCTTTGGCCCTACCGAGAAAGCTGCTCAGCTAGAAGGCTCTAAGTCTTTCACTAAAGACTTTTTAGCCCGTCACGATATTCCAACCGGTTACTACCAAACCTTTACTGAGGTTGCTCCGGCCATTGCTTACGTAAAAGAACAAGGCGCACCTATTGTGGTTAAAGCCGATGGCTTAGCGGCAGGTAAAGGCGTAATTGTAGCGATGACCGAAGCCGAAGCTATTGCCGCCATTGAAGACATGCTTGCCGACAACGCCTTTGGTGAAGCCGGCTCTCGCGTAGTGATTGAAGAGTTCTTAGACGGCGAAGAAGCCAGCTTCATCGTTATGGTAGATGGCAGCAATGTATTGGCGATGGCCACTAGCCAAGATCACAAACGTGTTGGCGATGGCGACAGCGGCTTAAACACTGGCGGCATGGGTGCTTACTCACCTGCTCCAGTAGTAACGCCTGAAATCCACCAGCGCATTATGGACGAAGTGATCATGCCAACGGTTAAAGGCATGACCGCAGAAGACAATGAATACACCGGCTTCTTATACGCGGGTTTGATGATTATGGCCGACGGTTCGCCAAAAATCATTGAATACAACTGCCGTTTTGGTGACCCAGAAACTCAGCCAATTATGATGCGCATGCAATCAGACATTGTTGAACTGTGTTTAGCTGCGGTTGACCGTAAACTGGATACTAAAACTGCCGAGTTTGATTCTCGCGCCGCCATGGGTGTGGTACTAGCAGCAGCCGGTTACCCAGGTTCGTACCCGAAAGGCGATGTCATCACTTTGCCTAGCCTAAGCGAAGAAACTAGCAGTGCTAAAGTATTCCATGCAGGCACTAGCGATAAAGATGGCAACATTGTAACTAACGGTGGCCGCGTCTTGTGTGCAACAGCACTAGGCAACAGTGTTACCGAAGCACAAGCAAATGCTTACGAGCTAGTGAAAAAAGTATCGTGGGAAGGCATGTTCCACCGTAACGATATTGGCTACCGCGCAATTGCTCGCGAGAACAGCTAAGTAAGTTAAGCCAAGCACAAGCTGAGCGATATAAAAAGCCACTGGAAGTTCACTTCGTAGTGGCTTTTTTTGTTTTTAACGATTAGTGCAGCGAGTTATCTCAAAGCTAGACCATAAGTGCTATTATTCACTATTCAAAATCACTTCTTAAGCTCAGCGGTCTAATGGAACAACATAATTGGCTAGAAGATTTCTTAGCATTATTGATTGGCACCACGATGGTAGCTTTGGGTGTATTCTTTTTTAAAGAAACCCAATTGCTCACTGGTGGCACAGCCGGTTTAGCGCTGCTGGCCGCGCAGTTTTTTGGGTTGTCATTTGGCCAACTCTTCTTATTAATTAACCTGCCCTTTTTTATTCTAGGTTTTGCCAAAATGGGCGCAGCCTTTACCTTTAGAACCATGGCTTGCGTAGTGCTGGTATCGGTATTTACCGACTATATGCACTTAGTCATTGAGCTAGCAGAGCTTAATCGCATCTACGCTGCGCTAAGTGGTGGCTTTTTAATTGGTACCGGTATGCTGATATTAATTCGCCACAAGGGCAGCCTAGGTGGAGTAAACATTCTGGCGCTGTATTTACAAAAGCGCTTTAATATTCGCGCTGGCCACGTACAAATGGCATTAGACGTAGTGATAGTAACGGCTTCCTACTTCTTAGTGCCTCTGAGTGTGTTACTGTGGTCAATTGTTGGCGCTTTTGCCTTAAACATTGTTATTGCACTCAACCATAAAAGTGGTCGCTATCAAGGGCTGTCTTAATCTTTTACTATGTTTAACCAATCACTCGAAGCCATTTTTCTCCAGCACGACCAGTTACTCCAAGGCTACCAGCAATACTGGCAATTTAGCCCTTTTCAGCAACACGCTTTACCTTGGGACAACAAGCCGCTGCTAGCGAACCTTCAAGCCTTGATCCCTCAAGAGATTGAGGCCTTGGAGCAACAACCAGAAGAAGCAGTCTTACATTTTTCAGAGCACTTTCCAGAGCTAAGTACTTGCTTGGCCGAGTGGCAGCTAGCGCCTAATCATGCCGCTAAAATGAAAACACCATTTTGGCTAACCAACGGCATAAAAGGTCGCAAGGCCGAGCAAATCCAAGCCTTTAGTGAACAGCTGCAAGGGGAAAACTTAGCGGTGCTAGAATGGTGCGCCGGTAAAGGACACTTGGGCCGCTTAATTAGCTTTCACCACCAATTGCCAGTTACCAGTTTAGAATGGCAAGCAACCTTGTGTGACAGTGGCGAGCAACAAGCCAAACAGCTTAACTTACCTCAGCAGTTTCATCATTGTGATGTATTAGAGCCTCAAGCCCAGCGCTACTTACAAAGCCAACAACATGCTGTTGCCCTGCACGCTTGTGGAGAACTACACCTGCAGCTGCTGCGCCTAGCGGCCCAACACAAGCCACAAAAGCTAAGCATTTGCCCTTGCTGTTATCACCTTATTAATGACACGCACTACGCCCCCCTGTCTGACATTGCCCAGCAAACCAAGCTGCGTTTGAGCAAAACAGATTTACGCTTGGCGGTTGCGCAATCGGTTACCTCTGGTCAGCGAGTACAAACCTTACGCCAACGCGAACTTCACTGGCGACTTAGCTACCAATGTTTGCGTGAGGAACTCACCCAACACAGCCATTACCAAGCACTTCCTTCCATCGCTAAGCAATGGTTTAGTAAAGACGCTAAGTTTAAAGACTTTGTTGAGTGGGCCTGCCAACAACATAAAATAACTTCGCCAACCGAGCTTGATGAGCAGCGCTATCTAGAAAAAGGCCAACAGCGCCACTTGCTAGTAAGGCGTTTAGAATTAGTCCAGCAGCTATTTCGCCCCATCATGGAACGTTGGCTATTGTTAGATAGGTGTTTATTTCTTCAACAACAAGGCTATCAAGTTGGATTAGTGGAACTTTTTCCCTTTAAAACGAGTCCACGTAATGTATTAATACAGGCACAGCTAGGCTGAGCTGGTTTACACTTTTAATTGCTACACTCGCGGCTTTATAAAAATGCCGCTTGTTTAATCTTTGGAGACACTATGTCACGCAGTTTAATTTTGGTTTTGTTATGGTTCTGCTTCAGTGTCTCTGCAACAGAACAAGCAGACCAATACGAAGAAGCCCCAAGCCCAAAGCGTTCTGACATAGAAGGAACCACAACAGAGAGTAGCGAGCAGCCAGCTGAAGTGAGCTCCAATGTCACCGAGCCCAATGCAGAAGCTGATTCAGTTGAAGCAGAAGAAGCTGCCAGCGCTAGCCAGCCGCAAGCAGAACCGGCGCTGCCAGATCAACCCAAGCCCATCATTCCCATCGTCGCCGGTAATACTGACCAAGCCAATGCCAGCCAAGCCACCGAGGAACCGCCGCAGGAAGAAGTATGGGGGCCACTGTCTTTACTCAATACCGAACTTAGCCCAAACAGTAGCGCCACTCTAGACTGGTACTCAGGCCATTTGCCCGGTGGATTTGAAGTCGCCACCCCTGTCATCGCTATACACGGCAGCGAGCCCGGTCCAAGAGTCTGCATTACCGCGGCCATTCATGGTGACGAGTTAAATGGCGTTGAGATAGCCCGACGAGTGGTTAAAGGGCTCAGTCCTGAAAACCTTAAAGGTACGGTGATCTCGGTTCCAGTAGTCAACATCGACGGACTTTGGCGTCAAGATCGCTACATGTCTGACCGCCGCGACCTAAACCGCGCATTCCCTGGTAGCCCAAACAGCTCAACCGCCTCACGGGTTGCCTATAGCTTGTTTAACAGCATTATTCTCCACTGCGATAGTTTGGTGGATTTACACTCTGGTTCAATGTTTCGTGAGAACCTCACCCAACTTCGCGCAGACCTCACCATTCCAGAGGTCGCCGATGTAGCCAAGCAGTTTGGCGCTATTTCGGTGTTACAAAGCATTGCGCCTTCTGGCAGCCTGCGCGGGGCTGCAACTGCAGCAGGTATACCTGCCGTAGTTATGGAAGTAGGCGGCCCCTATACCGTGGATGAGAAACAGGTAGAGACCGGAGTTAAAGCCGTACAAAGTTACCTTAGCTCGGTAAACATGCTGCCACGTTCGTTTTTTTGGTCTTCGCCACAGCCGGTCTTTTATGCTTCTCAGTGGTTACGCGCACGCGATGGCGGCATCCTGCTGAATAAAGTCGACTTAGGCACCCGGGTAAATAAAGGCCAGCTATTGGGGACTATTTCTAATCCAATCACTGATGATGAAGAACAAGTTTTGGCGCCATTCAACGCGGTGGTCTTAGGTCGAGCACAAAACCAAGTGGTCAGTGCTGGCTTTGCCATATACAACTTGGGAGAGCGTCGCAGCATTGAAGATCTTGAACAGCAAGGTGAGCAAATCAAAAAACAAGTGGCTGCGCAAACTGTTGAGCAATTGGGCTTAAGCGAAACCAAAGAAGAAGAAACCAACAGCGAGCAAGCAACATCTGATGCAGACCTTGCCCAGCCAAACCAAGTTGAACAACAGACTCCATCAACCGAAGAAACTAGCGGTAAATCACTTGAACAAGCTCCAGCAACAAGTAATGAGACGCAACCAAACAGCCAAGCTCAAGACGAGACTCAAGCGCAAAATACCGAAGCTCCTGCCCAACAGGAATTAATCGAGTTGATTCCGGAAGAACGGATGCCACAACCTGAAGATGAGGATGGTTAATGTCCACTTTGCAACGTTGCCCTTGGTGCGGAAGCGATCCCTTGTATCAAGATTATCACGACAAGGTGTGGGGTCGTCCTGTTTACGACTCCGTCGAGCTATTTGCCAAGCTTTGCTTAGATGGTCAACAGGCCGGCCTATCGTGGATAACCATATTGCGAAAGCAGCAAAGCTACTATCAAGCTTATGCTCAGTTCCAACCAGAAAAAATTGCCTTGTTTACAGAGCAAGATTGTCAGCGCTTAATGGAAAACACAGGGATCGTTCGCAATAAACTTAAGATCAACTCCATCGTGAAAAATGCCAAAGCCTATTTGGCCATTGAGGCTAACGGCCAAGCTTTTAAGGATTACATCTGGCAGTTTGTAGGCGGTAAAACCATTGTAAACAGCTACGCGAGTTTGCAAGAGATCCCAACTGAAAGCCCAGAGTCACAAGCCATGTCGAAAGCCTTAAAGAAAGCTGGTTTTAGTTTTGTTGGCCCCACTATTTGTTATGCATTTATGCAAGCGGTAGGTATGGTGAACGATCACATCACTGGCTGTCATGTGTATCAAGAGACGGTAGCGCTAGCAAGAGTGTAATAACCAGAACAGCAGACAGCGTTAAACGCGTAACTCTTCACTGAGTTGCGATTATCGGTGTAGTGTAGTTGGAGTGTGTACTTGAGATATTTGCTTCCTCGGTGATATTGAGGAGAGCCGGTTCGCCTGATCGGCGATTACATCATTGTTACTGTGAATCTTTACTTATTTAACTGCTTTCTGAGATTAACGGCTTAGTTCAGCAATGCGTTGTTCTTCAGTTTTTTTGTTTTGTAGGTAACTTAGTGCAACCCAACCCATAAAATCCATCATAATAATTCTCTCTCTATTAGTGTTTAGTTTAACGGCTACGTTCTTGAAGTTTTTGTTCTTCAGTTTTGTTGTAACCAAAGTAGTTAAGGGCTACTAATCCAAATAAATCGTACATAATCTTGTTCCTATTGTTAGTTTTTAAACTAGCGGCTACGTTCAGCTACAGTTTGTTCGTTGTTTACGTTTTTAGCGCGAAGTGCGTAATATAAACCGAATAATTCCATAATTTTTCCACCTATTTGTTTAAGTTAATCTTGAAAGAAAATAACCGCTGCCAAAGGCTTTTTGTTACTAACTTTCTCTTACGGTTTTAATTTTATGCGACACAACGCACACTTAGTATTATGAAATTTGATTTTAATATTACTAAATTTAACTTTTGGTAATTTAATTACCAAAATGGCACTTTGAAAACATTTTCATTACAGTTTTCTTTTTGGCCGACAAAAAATAATTGCTGTTACAGCCCACAAAAAAGCATTTAAGACCTTACCTCGTTCACTTATAGCTGCAATTATTTGCACTATGTAGGGTCAGTTGATCTTTCGAGCTGATTTTTGCAGCCGTTTGTGGCTTATTTATACAAGGCTGAAGTTTTGATCTGTAGCTAGCCTGCATGAGAAAGCGATAACGCAGTGAAATGAGCCACCAACGCCGCCCAAAGGGTTCGTCTAAAATCGTTTTAGCCGCGATAGCTCAACAAACCCTAGAAAAAAGATCTTCTTCTATAAATAAGGAGCAACAATGCAAGCCATCCAAGCCCAACATCATGGCGATACACTTAGCCTTGAGCAGACTGACGACTTAAAAGCGAATCAAGATCAAATCCTGATAAAGGTTGAGGCGGCTGGCGTAAATCCGGTTGATACCTATATAGTGGCGGGAACCAATAACTACACAGCCACCTTTCCCCATACTCCAGGCAAAGATGCTGCCGGCACTATTGTGCAATTGGGCGCAAAGGTAAGTGGTTTTAAACTTGGCCAGCGCGTCTATTGTGCAGGCTCCTTAAGTGGCGCCAGTGCCGAGTTATGTTTAGCCAGCCCACAGCAAGTTCATCCCCTTCCCGACTGTTTAAGCTATGAACAAGGCGCTTGCTTAGGTACGCCCTATGCCACTGCTTGGCGCGCCTTGTTTATTCGTGCTCATTGCCAATCGGCAGAAACTGTATTAATACATGGCGCAAGTGGCGGCGTAGGTTTAGCCGCTATTCAACTGGCTAAGGCCGCAGGCTGCAGAGTATTCGCCACCGCAGGCAGCGAGGCTGGCTTGGCCTTATTGAAGCAACAAGGTGCCGATGTGGTTGCCAATCACCACCAAGCCGAGCATTACCAAACGCTGCAACAGGCCGGCAAGGTAGACGTGATTCTTGAAATGCTAGCCAATCAGAACTTGGGGGATGACTTACCCTTACTGAATAAAGGTGGGCGAGTAGTGGTAATAGGCAGTCGTGGCAGTGTTGAAATTAACCCTCGCGACTTAATGGCTCGAGATGCCTGCGTAATGGGCATGGCTTTAGCTAATGCTGATAGCCAACAACTAACTCAAATACATGCTGCTATTTACGCTGGCGCAACAGCAGGCTTTATTCGCCCAGTCATCAGCCAGAGCTTTAACTTAGCCGACACCACTTTAGCCCATGAGGCGGTAATGCAAGCCGGTGCCACCGGCAATATCGTGGTTAAAGTAACCGACTAAACAATGCAAAGGCATTTAGCCAAGAATAAAAAAGCGGCTTATGCCGCTTTTTTATTAACCTAGACTTACAAATCTTTGGTGCTTTCTAGGTAACCTAAATCAGAAATCAGCGTATAGGCACGCGCTTTTTCAGTGAAGCTTTGTTGCGACTCAATAATCTCTTTCGCTAGTGGATCACGAGCAGCGTGTTCCGCTAACAACTCATCATTGGCTTTTTTCAATGCCACTAATACTTCTTTAGGAAAAGTACGCACTTTAATATCTGGATACTCTTGCAACATAGTTGCCCAGTTGTTGGTGCTCATTGCAGTAGCTTCCACGTAAATATCAAAGGCCGTTGCGCGCATAGCGGTTTCGAGTATCGCCTGTAAATCAGCGGGCAAAGATTCAAACTTCTTTTTGTTCACAAGAAACATGTTCTCTGATCCTGGCTCATGCCAACCAGTGTAGTAATAAGGCGCGATTTTGTGAAAGCCCATACGTAAATCCAGTGATGGCCCCACCCACTCCAAGGCATCAATGGTATTGCGCTCAAGTGCGGTATATAGCTCAGCCGGTGGAATGTTTACTGGCGTAGCGCCCAACTTGGCTAATACTTCTCCGGCAAAACCAGGGATCCGCATTTTAAGATTTTGTAGGTCATCAACGCTGTTTATTTCGTTACGAAACCAGCCACCCATTTGCACACCAGTATTACCGCCTGGAAAAGTAAGCAGATTGTGCGGCTGATAAACCTTGGCCATTAGCTCTTTACCACCACCATAGCTATACCATGCGTGTTGCTCCATGGCTGTCATGCCAAAAGGCATAGTAGTAAAGAACATGGTGTTAGGTACCTTGCCTTTATAGTAGTAAGAAGCAGAGTGGCCCATGTCATATTGGCCGCTTTTTACTAGATCAAATATGCCTAAAGGCGCTTTATGTTTATTGGCAGAATCTACTCGAATTTGTAAGCGGCCATCTGACATCTGTTCGGCCATCTTGGCAAAACGCTGTACTCCGGTATCTAGCAAGGGGAATTTGGTTGGCCAAGACTCTGCCAGTTTAAGCTTATAAACCTTGCCCTCGGCAACGGCATTAATTGAAAAGCAGCTCGCCAACAATGCAGCGAAGCAGAGCAATCCTTTTCTCATGATAGGTCCTTATGTGTAGGTAGTTGTCCATTAATTTTTATTATGTTGTGTCGCTGAAACCTATATTGATTTTTGGTTTCATTAACAGAATGATAACAGAGCCTTAGCCCGTCTCATAACTGCAATTAGTGGGTAAATAGAGACTAAAAAGCCTTTCTAAAAAGAAAGGCTTTAAGCGAGGCTTGATTGAAGCTGAAAAGTTAGTTTTTAGCCGATACCTGCTTATACATAAGGGCTGCACATACTGCGCCTATTAGCGGTGCCACCCAAAATAGCCAAAGCTGGCCTAAGGCAATGCCGCCCTCTATAAGAGCCGGTGCTGTACTTCGTGCGGGGTTAACCGAGGTATTAGTCACTGGAATAGAGATAAGGTGAATAAGGGTTAAACCTAAGCCAATAGCAATGGGGGCGAAACCCGCTGGGGCTCGTTCATCGGTTGCGCCCAAAATAATGAAGATGAACATAAAGGTCATCACTATTTCACAAACCAAAGCAGCGATTAGTGTATAGCCACCGGGTGAGTGCATGTCGTAGCCATTGCTGGCTAAACCGTGACTGGCTAAATCATAATCACCATTGCCACTGGCGATTAAGTACAAAATAATCGCTCCCACAAATCCGCCAAGCAATTGGGCACATATATAAGGGAAAACATCCACTTTAGAAAAGCGCCCTGCAACGGTTAAACCAATAGTCACCGCGGGGTTTAAATGGCAACCAGAAATATGGCCAATGGAATAAGCCATAGTGAGTACTGTTAAGCCAAAGGCGATAGACACGCCCACTAAGCCAATTCCCACCTCTGGAAACGCTGCGGCTAAAACCGCACTACCACACCCACCTAATACCAACCAAAACGTACCGATCCCTTCGGCAATTAAACGATTAAACAACGGCATGTTTGCTCTCCTTTTCAAACATTTAGTTAACAATACAAGTTGTCTTGCAGCAGCCTAACTATAGGTCACAAATAGCTTCATCACTGAGTTTTACTACAGATAGGTGAACTAGCATGTTGAACAAAGCTTACAGTTAAGGAGAGCAGTTTAATCAATTCACCTAAAATATCGTATAAATCAGTTTTTACATTCAATAAGTACAATGTAATCAGATAATAACTTAGATAAATGGTATGATCGCGGCGTTTTAGTCTGATTAGAGCTTATTGTAGGAGAATTATGTTTAAGCGTTCTTTGTTAGTGGCGAGTCTATTCGCTGTAAGTAGTACCGCAGCCTTGGCGAGTTCAATTAAGTTTGACCTTAATAACGACGTTTTTGAAACCGGCTTTGCAACAGAAATTGCACCTGGCGCCGAGATGTCAGCCAACTACATGTACTCTCGTCCAGAGGGTGATTTAGCAGACTTCGGTATTAAAGCGACCCACCAGCAAGACATTCATAAGTTTGCCATTGGCGCTAAATTTACCAAACTTTGGGCAAACCATCGCGCAAATCCTCATGCTTTCGCTATTGGTGGTGATTACACTATTGCCATTGCTCAAAACCTTAAAGTATCTGGCAGTGCTTATTATGCGCCTTCGGTACTAACCAGCAGCGAGCTCAATCGTTACTACGATTTAGATGCAAAAATTGCCTACTCCATCATGCCTCAAGCAGATGTTTACCTAGGCTACCGCGCGATTCAGTTCCGTTACACCAACGAACCCGATTTAGATTTTACTAAAGGCCTTTATATTGGTGCTGCCTTTAACTTCTAAAAAGAAAAGCCCTGCTAAGCAGGGCTTTTTATTATGGATATGTCGTTAAGGAAGTTGTTGCGAGTTTATTTAAAAGTACGCTGACGCGTTTTCTCTAAGCCTTTCAAAATCTTGTCTAGGCGATCTGGGTGCACCATAAACTCTTGGAAACCCTTCATGCCTGCTTTAGCCATTGCTGGATCAGTATCGCGGTCATAGAACTGCGCGGTACCAGCAGCTGAACCTAACATTGCCACACCTTTATTTAAGAACTCATTGTCTTCTGCTTTCGCTTTCTTGTTAGGTGGAATTTGTAACAAGGCTTTGTTGATTCGAGTTTGATTCTCAGGACGAGCCATAAACGCTAGGTATTTTCTAGCATCTTCTTTGTTTTTAGCTTTGGCTGGAATATGCAAGGTATCCATTGGCGCATCTTCTGCTACACCCACAGTTGGATCGATAATTGGGAACTGGAAGAAGCCCATTTTGTCCTTAACTTCATCTGGGAAGTTAGGAGTAATGAAGTTACCAATTAGGTACATAGCTGCGTCGCCGTTGTACAAAAATGGTTGTGCTTCTTGCCATGAGTATGACGCGTGGTTCTCTAGGAAGTAACCCGGCTCGATCATCTCTTTCCATTTTTCCATGGTTTTAACTACGCGCGGGTCGGTGTAAGGCACCTTGCCGTCCATTAACTCCATGTGAAAATCTAAGCCATTCACACGCAAGTTCATGTAGTCGAACCAACCTGCTGCAGTCCATAGGTACTTAGTACCAATAGCAATAGGCGCTACTCCATTTTCTTTTAGGATTTTAGAAGCCTCAACCAACTCTTCCCATAGGTAGGGTTCTTCGATGCCATACTTTTCGAAAATGTCTTTGCGGTAGTAAATGCCCCATTGGTAATAGGTGTAAGGAACACCCCATTGCTTACCGTCAATGGTCATTGCTGGCGCTGCCGTTGCAAAGTCAGCCGCCATATCGTTTTGTTGCCAAAGATCGCTAACATCTTCAAACAAACCTTTGTCAACAAAGGCCTTCATGCGGTTACCTGCATACCAATGCACTACATCAGGCGGCGACGTTACTAGCCAGTTACGAATGGTGGTTTTGTAGGCTTCGTGATCGTACAAGTTGTACTTCACTTTAATGTCTGGGTACTCTTTTTCAAATTCAGCAATGATTTCTGCAAATGCGGCTTTAGGTGCAGGGTCAGAAGCGTCAGAGTTAATAATCAGTTCGCCAGCGTTAACGTAGCCACTAATTAAAGTAGCTAGCGCTAAGGCTTGACCACATTGTTTAAGTTTACTCATCATTTACATTCCTTAGTTTTTGTTGTCCTTGAGCAGGATTTATCGCTTCCCTCATTATTGCTTGAGGGTGTGTTTAGCCTTTAGTTGCCCCGAGGGTCAACCCAGCAATAAAATGACGTTGCATGGTAAAAAATAGTATGACCGGAGGTAAGGCCGCTACTACTGCACCGGCTGATATCAACTGCCACGATGCCAACCACTGTCCTTGCAACGCACTGAGCCCGGCAGTAACTGGTCGCACTTCATCGCTTTGTACCAGTACTAAGGCCCAGAAAAAATCGTTCCAAATAAAAGTAAATACCAACACCGCTAATGCCGCTGTAGCTGGTTTTACTAATGGCAACACAATGTGCCAAAAGATCTTAAATTCGCTTACTCCCTCTACCCTTGCAGACTCAATAAGTTCGGTAGGTAGGCCAACAATAAAGTTACGCATAAACAGGGTACAAAAGCCGGTTTGAAAGGCTACATGAAATAGAATCAGCGCCCAATGGGTGTCGTATAAACCAAACTGAATGGTTAAGTCTCGCACCGGAATCATCAAGATTTGAAAAGGCACAAAGTTACCCGCAATGAAGGTAGCAAAAATCCAGATGTTGGCTTTAAAGTTGTACTTAGCTAGCGCAAAACCAGCCATGGTAGATAGGGCCACACAACCTGCCACTGCAGGCAAGGTAATTAACAAGCTGTTCAACAAGTACTGGAACATCGGCGTAGATGTAAATACCTGAGTGTAGTTTTCGATTAGCATCCACTCGCTGGGCCAGCCCCAGTAATTACCTTGGTTGATATCATTGAGTGAACGCACCGACGTGGCCATTACTGCCAACAGTGGCAATAGCCACAATACGATCGAAATAGGCAGTGCTACACGGTAGCTAATGTTCGTGAAGGCGGACGCCTTTTCTATAGGACGTGGGTACATTATTTCTCACTCCTTATCATCCGCCACAAGAAGTAAGCGATATAGATATCCATAATTAAAAATAGCACTACAGCTACCGCGGCTCCGTAGCCCATGCGATAGTTGAAAATTGATTCTTCATACATCATGTAGGCAAGTACCGTTGAGCTGCCCCACGGGCCGCCCGCTGTCATGGTGGCGACTAAATCGAAAGAACGCAGCGCTCCAATTACTGTTACAACAATGGCAATAAAAGTGGCAGGCCTTAGTTGTGGCAACACGATGTACCACAGCATCTTCCAGCCTTTGGCATTGTCTAAACGTGCGGCTTCTAACTGCTCATGATTAAGATTATTAAGGCCTGTGAGATACAAGATCATGCAGTAAGCGATTTGCGGCCAAAGCCCCGCGGCGATAATGCCGTAGGTGACTAAGTCTTCATCGGCCAATATAGAAACCGGATCTCCACCAAAGAAAGTAATCACACTGTTCAAAACGCCAAAACTAGGGTCGTAGAACCAAGAGAACACCAAGCCCACTACAACTTGTGAAATAACAAAAGGAAAAAAGAACAAGGCTTTAACTAAGCGGATCCCGTAAACCTGCTGGTTAAGGAATAAGGCAATGGCTAAACCCATAGGCGGCGCCAACATAAACAACACCATCCACATAATGTTGTTGGTTAAGGCAGTCCAAAACTGATCGCTATCGAACAATTCAACATAGTTACCAAAACCGATAAAGGTCTTTTCACCTAGGCCATCCCATTCAAAAAAGCTTAGCCAGATACTTTGCAGCACAGGAAATAGCACATAAATGGAAAAAATGATTAATGCCGGACCTAAAAACATCCAAGGTGCGACATCACTAGCGCGTAATCGTTTACCCGCAGTTAACTCAGAAGCCGAATTAACGGCATTTTCTGGAGATTTATTTGAAGAACTCGACGCCATTCCATGTTCCTTTTTTGCCTGCAGGTATCAAACAATATAGCTATATATAGCGGTTTGCCCTTGATACACATCGCATTTCAGCAATTTTAACCACCCTCACGAGCGATCAATTAACTATTGTTATAATCAAACTTAGATCAAAATTTGTGACAAGTAAACGTTTTCACAAGGAGAATGTTAAGGTAAAGTAAGATTTATGATCAACATCATACTTGTTCCGTTGCTAAGATTTACCAACGACCAAAGATAGGGATAGAAAATGGCAGATATAAAACTTACCGGCTTAGTGAAACGCTACGCCAAAATTGAAACAATTCACGGCGTTGACTTAGATATTAAACACGGAGAGTTTGTAGTATTTGTTGGGCCTTCGGGCTGCGGTAAGTCTACCCTACTACGCATGATCGCGGGTCTAGAAGATATTTCAGACGGCCAGTTAAGCATTGATAATCAAGTAGTTAACAATGTTGACCCCGCTGAGCGCGGGGTGGCAATGGTATTCCAATCTTATGCTCTTTACCCGCACATGACCGTGGCCGAAAACATGGGTTTTGGCATGAAGATGAACGGCGTAGAGAAAGCCGAAATCGACAAACGCGTGAACCTTGCAGCAAAAACCCTGCAGATGGAAAACTTGTTACAAAGAACCCCTAAAGAGCTCTCTGGTGGACAACGTCAGCGAGTTGCAATTGGTCGTGCGATCGTTCGAGATCCTCGGGTATTTCTTTTTGACGAACCTCTTTCTAACCTTGATGCTGAATTGCGGGTGGAAATGCGTTTACAAATTGCCAAGCTACATAAAGAACTGCAAACCACCATGGTATATGTGACCCATGATCAGGTGGAAGCCATGACCTTAGCCGATAAAATTGTTGTTCTACGCGCTGGTAACATTGAGCAAGTTGGCTCACCGCTTGAGCTTTACAACTACCCAGAGAACCTATTTGTCGCTGGCTTTATCGGCTCACCTAAAATGAACTTCATGCCTTGTAAAGTCCATGCCTTACAAGGCGATCAAGCCGATATTCAATTGGCCGATGGACAGCATATTAACATTACAGTTCGTGATAATAGTGTTGCTGTAGGAGAAGAGCTTAAACTCGGTATTCGCCCTGAGCATCTGCGCTTAGACGATACAGGTGAACTCAAACTTGGCTTTAAAAACGAAGTGAGCGAGCGCCTCGGTAATGCAACTTACCTATTTGGCCAACTCGGTGATATTGATGGAATTAAAGTACATGTGAATGGCGACCATCAAGTTGCTCGCTATACCGACATTACGCTGAGCTGTGAACTGTCTGAATGCTACCTGTTCAACCATGCCGATGAAGCAGTACGGGTTTATAATAAATCCGTACATTAAGGCTTACGACGCTACGTAAACATCCCTATCTAGATAATTATTGCTTATAGATTGAATTTTATAAGCAATAATTGCTTACCAATAAACAAACAAAGCAATATTCGCAAACACTCTCCCCCCGATACTACTTACACTTTATCTATATTCACTAGCTGAGATAAACACTATGACTTTTCCGCTGCGACTAAGCCACAGTCAGCGCATTAACTCGCCAAGCGCTGGCTGCAAATAGGCCTTTCTTACTCTTTAACTCTTATCAAGGATGTCGCAATGTCTCAGTTTAATCACAATAAATACTCTTCGTTTAAGCCCGTTGTCTTAGCAGATCGCCAGTGGCCAAATAACAGCATTGATCAAGCACCCCATTGGTGTAGCGTAGATTTGCGCGATGGTAACCAAGCGCTAATCGAGCCGATGTCGGTAGAACAAAAGCAACGTTTGTTTGCACT
The DNA here is from genome assembly GCF_900537085.1 of Agarivorans sp. Alg241-V36. Classification (NCBI taxonomy): domain Bacteria; kingdom Pseudomonadati; phylum Pseudomonadota; class Gammaproteobacteria; order Alteromonadales; family Alteromonadaceae; genus Agarivorans; species Agarivorans sp. Alg241-V36. Next base: position 155,652 of record NZ_UNRE01000009.1, read on the forward strand.
ATTGATCAAACTTGGTTTTAAAGAGATTGAAGTAGGCTTTCCAGCAGCTTCCACCACTGACTATGACTTTGTGCGTTGGTTAATTGAAACTAATCAAATTCCTGATGATGTGTCGATTCAAGTATTAACTCAAGCGCGACCAGCCTTGATCTCTCGTACTTTTGAGGCTTTAAAAGGCGCTAAAAATGCCATTGTGCATTTATACAATTCCACCTCTAAGGTGCAGCGCGATAAGGTATTTAAACTAGATAAAGCCGGCATTATAGACATTGCCGTGCAAGGCGCTAAAGAATTGCAAAAGCACGCGGACCGTTACCCGCAAACTAATTGGCAATTCCAATACTCTCCCGAGAGCTTTACCGGCACAGAATTAGACTTTGCAGTAGATATTTGTAATGCAGTTGTTGCCGAGTGGCGCCCTAAAGCACAGCAGAAAATCATCCTTAACTTGCCCGCCACGGTGGAGATGTCGACACCAAATGTATATGCCGACCAAATAGAGTGGTTTATTCAGCATATTGCTCATCGCCAAGACATTACTATTAGTCAACATACCCACAATGACCGAGGTTGTGGCATAGCCGCTGCTGAGCTAGGCCAATTGGCTGGAGCCGACCGTGTAGAAGGCACCTTGCTAGGCAATGGTGAACGCACCGGCAACATGGACATTGTTACCATGGCAATGAACCTGTACAGCCAAGGTGTCGATCCAAAATTGGATTTAGCCGACATTGACGAAATTGTACAAGTAGTGAAGTTTTGCACCCAATTGCCGGTTCACCCGCGTCATCCTTATGTGGGCGAACTTGTGTTTACCGCTTTCTCGGGCAGCCATCAAGACGCGATTAAGAAATGTTTAGATATTCAACAAGCCGATCAGCACTGGGATGTAGCCTACTTACCGATAGACCCGGCTGATTTAGGCCGCGATTATCAAGAAGTGATCCGCATTAACAGCCAATCAGGTAAGGGCGGCATCGCCTATATCCTTGATAAGGACTACGGCATCCAATTACCTCGTTGGGCCTTGATTGAATTTAGCGCAATAGTCCAAGCAGATGCAGAGCAAAGCGGCGAAGAGATTAGCCCCGGAAAAATTTGGTCACTATTCCAAAGCCACTATTTGGATCAGCCTCAAGGTTATCAATTAGCTAACTACCAAGTTAACTACCAACAGCAAGAGCAAATTCAAGTGCTTATTGAGCGCCAACAACAATCTTGTGACATTCAAGCCAGTGGTAACGGCGCATTAGCCGCATTTGTGGTGGGCTTAGAGGCAGAGTTTGATCAGCAAATAGAAGTCCTTGATTATAACGAACATGCCTTAAGTAAAGGTGCGGAAGCAGAAGCGGTGTGTTACATAGAGGCCAAAATTGCTGGCAAACGCTACTTAGGTGTCGCCATTGATAAAGACATATTAACCGCCAGCCTTAAAGCAGTATTGTGCGCAGTTAATCAGCAGCTGATTACTCAAGAGCAAAGCCACGCTCAACCAGCCTAAACGATAACTCGCGTAGCCTATGCTACGCGAGTGAATTGTTAGTGTTGATGGCCACCAGCACCGTGGGCATGGCCATGAGAGAGCTCTTCTTCACTGGCGGCACGCACTTCCACTAGCTTAATCGCAAAGTCTAAGTGTTTGCCTGCATAAGGGTGATTAGTATCGATAGTGGCCATAAACTTGCCCACTTTAACTACCGTAACCTGACGTGGCCCTTGCTCGGTTTGCACCACAGCTGGCATGCCTGCTTTCCAGCTTTTAGCGCCCTGTAAGTGCTTAACAGAAACGCGCTCTACTGCGTCTTCATTACGCTCGCCGTAGCCATTTTCGGGGGTTAAACTCAAGGCGACTTCAGCGCCGGCCTCTTTACCTTCTAAGCCTTCTTCAATGGCAGGGATCATCGATTTATGCCCGTGAAGATAAGCCACCGCATCTCCCTTGGTGCTTTCTAATAACTCACCGTCAGTTTCATGTAAGGTATACTCAAACCGAACCACGGTATCTTTAGCAACTTTCATAATTAGTTCTCAAATTAAACGTTGCCACACTACAACAAAACGCAGTGGATTTGCCAAGCATTAACTCTGTAGAGTTTTCAGCTCTAGCATTCAGTCCAAACACTGCACAATACAGCTTTCCGAGACTGTTGCTAATGACTCTTTAGCAAGTTGTTGATTGTCGCGCAGCTTTGTGGAAACGTTTACATCCAATTCCGACTTAGGCAGGGAATTTCTTCTATTGCGACGCCTTCTACTGGGTAGTAATGACAATTCCATGTCTTTAGCTTGATTGGCTAACATTGTGTGCTCCCTGCAATTGGCTTTTTAATTATTTTTTGAGATGTTAAACAATCAGCCTAGACGAACTTTAAGGCATCTTCACCTCGACCTTAGTCTTATTTACATTTTTCTTGCAAAGCTTTTTAGGCACTTAGTAACTAATTCATTTTTTACATATCAGCAATAACCGAAACTTGCTTGCGAGGGGCCTTGAAAAGCTTATCATAGACTTTTAACGCTGCAATATTAATCAACAAGGAGGTTGAAAATTAGGAGATAGCCGATGAGTATCGACAACGTAGTACCCTACCCGTCCAATCAAGCCCCGTCTAATGCATCGCAAGCATTAATGGAACATTTGTTCTCTCTACGCAGCTTGCCACAACAGCAACACATTGATGAACTAGCCAGCATAAGCTTGAGCATTGGCTCACTAGATCAGCTAAACCAACTCTCCGTGCTAAGAGAAACCGCAGAGCGCCAACAGCTTTTTGAGCACTTTGAAGCGAGCTCTTGGTTTGTGCAAGAGGGAGGCGATTACTTGTACCGCCCAGAGTTGCTGCGTTCGGCTCCGCTCACCAAGGTGGTGCTGCTGCTAAAAGAGACCCTAACCTATCGCAACTGGAATGACCTACTTCGCTTAGCCCACCCGCATTACCTATCTCAATTGCTAGAGCGATTAAGAGACTTTGCTGAGCTTAAACAACCAGCCTAGGCCAGCTAGACGTGTTATGCCAACAAACAAGCCAGGCACAACAGCTGGGCTACATTGCCACAGCTAAATAGAGACTGTGGCAAACCGCCCCGCCAAGCTTCGAAGGCCAAGTAGAGCGACTAGCTAACCACAACCCTGTTTGTAACAACTACAGTGCTTGGCCAATTAACTCGGCCAAATCATCAAAGCCACCTAGAGCGACTAGCTAACAACAACTCTGTTTATATCAACTACAGCGCTTGGCCAATAAATTCGGCCAAACCATCAAAGCCACCTAGATGCGGCAACAGCTCTATGTTTAGGTCGGGGTGCTCGTTAGTGGCTTGCTCAATAATGCGTGGCAAGTCATTCACCACATGGGTTCCAGCGGCTAAAAAATGCGGATACAAAGTAATTTGCTTCGCGCCAGCCTGGTAACAGCGCTCTATTTGCTGGGGAATAGTCGGCTCAACCAACTCCAAAAAAGCGGCATGTACTTGAGAGTAATGACTTAGCTTTTCAGCCAATTGCTTGGCAAGCTCAACCACTTCTTGATTTGATTGAGGACGGCGGCTTCCATGTGCCACGACCAATAAGGCTTTCATACACTTCCTAAAGGTTACAAGATGAGTTCAATTCAAACGTTAGGTAATTGAATTGGTATTGAAGCTATCTTACTGAAAGTGTCTAGAGATGGGAAAGGGGATATTGAAGAAAAACCAGCCCTCAGAGAAGAGGGCTGGTTTTAAAGAAACTATTTAACAGCGTCTTTTAATGCTTTACCAGCTACAAAGGCAGGTACATTGGCTGCTGCAATTTGAATCTCAGCGCCAGTCTGAGGATTGCGACCAGTGCGCGCTGCACGATGATTAACTTTGAATGTACCAAAGCCGATTAGCTGAACTTGGTCGCCTTCTTTAAGCGCGTCAGTTACTGCACCTAAAGTTGTTTCTAGTGCTAGTTTAGCTTGAGCTTTAGATAGGTCAGCTTTTTCAGCAATAGCATCAATTAGTTCAGTTTTGTTCATAATGTCTAAATCCTTTATGTTCGTTTTAAATAATCCAGCTTCACTTTAAGAGAAAAAAAAACGCTTCGCAAAGAGTTTTTCCCCTTTAGAGCCTTGTTTGGCGGGGCTTTAACCAATTTATGCGTAAACAGTCACAAAAACACCGTTAAAAAGAGGATTATTCCTTAGCCATTGTCTTCTAGGCAGATCCCTAAATTGCTCACACCTTGGTTAATAGCCAGCGTTTTCAAGGCCTGCATAGACGCTTTGCCTAGTTCAAGTTGCTCAATTAGGTCAAGTAATTCACTCTGAAAAGCCAACTCTTGTATCACTAAATCTTGCGCTAAGAACTCTTGTTCTTTTTGTTCTCCAAATTGCAGCTCTAACAAGCTTAAAACACTAGCTAATGAAGTTTGACTAGCTTGTTCAGCTTCTTGACCAGTTGGTTCAAGTAAAGCGTTAAAGAGGCACTCCACTACCACACAACAATCTAAGGCAGGATAAACCCCATACATGTCGTAACTTTGTGGGTCGGGGATTAAACTATCAAAACGCTCACGCTGTGCGGAAAAGTTAATTTTAGTTTTAGGGTGAAGTGCGCTTTCCCAAAATAGATTAAGCAATTTGTTAAAATCTGCGTCGTGCTCTAAGTTCACGGCCTGACAGAATAATAGGTAGTTGGGTGCCATTCGCTGGCACAAAGCTAAACAGTATAGCGATTGCTGCTTACTACTTAGCTGAGCTAAACGGTCGATATCACAAGGGGTAAGCATGGTTTGCTCCGCACTCAATAAAACGATTAAGATAATCAGGGCTAATTTGCTATGCAGCTTAACACCAGCATGCTCGCTTAGCGAAGTTTAGTCTTAATCAATCATAAGGCGATCTATGCAAATAACCGTTGTAACTCCACACGCTGAACGCTACGTAGATACCTTAAGGCCACGTTTTCCCCTTTGCCAATGGGTCTATGCCGAAGAGGCGCATAAACTAGAATCGAGCGGTTTAGCTAGCGAAGTGCTATTAGCCACACCTAGCGAAGCAGCTAAAATCATTTTGCAGATGCCAAACTTACAATGGTTGCACTCTAGCTTTGCCGGTGTCGACGCGCTATTACAAGCTCATCTACCTAAACACTACTTGCTTACCAACAGCAGAGGTGTATTTGGCCCCTTGATGAGCGAGTATGTATTTTCTTACCTACTTGCCCACGCTCAGCAGCACGATGTTTACCAAGCCCAACAGCAGCAAGGCTTATGGCAGCCGCAAACCGGCCAAAGCTTGCAAGGAGAAACGTTTTGCTGTGTCGGCAGCGGCAATATTAGCCAGCATCTAGCTAAAACTGCCGTTCATTTTGGCATGCGACCAGTAGCCTTAAGTCATAGCGGCAACGCTAAAGCGCCTTTTAGCCAAGTAGCCAGCTTTGAGCAGCACCAACAGCTATGCTCCAGTGCCAAGGCGGTGGTGGCTGTATTGCCTAACACGCCTAATACTCGGGGCTTATTAAGCACTGATTTTTTTGCCAGCTTAGCCGACGAGGTGCTGTTCTTTAATGTTGGACGTGGCGACACTTTAGACCAAGATGCATTACTTCGCTTTTTACAGGCAAAGCCCATGGCTAAAGCTATTTTAGATGTTACAAGCCCAGAACCCTTGCCAAGTGTCCATCCTCTCTGGTCACAGAGTAACTGTATTATTACTCCTCATATCGCCGCACCTAGTCGCATGAGCGATATCATTGAATTATTTGCGAGCAAGCTGGAACATTATTTAGCTGGGGAAGAGTTAACTGACAGGGTTGATTTTACAAAGGGGTATTAACAAGGAATGTTGTTTAGGCAGCGAAGACTCGCTGCCTTGTAACGATTTAAGAGTCACCTTCAAAGGCAATTTGCTTTTCTAAATCAAAAGCTGCAAACGCACGGTCTCCCAAAGAGTTAAGTACTTTTACCTCTCCATCGAGAATGGCGATAATTATTTTACCTGCTTTGTCTTCATTAGGAATAATCACTCGGCCTTTGCTACTTTGGCTTAGCCCCGACAATACCTGTTGTTGTAACAACAGCGGGTTATCCTCATTGTAATAAAGCATGGTTACTTTCATAGTAGGTCCCTAACTCTTAGCCATTCACGCAACAATAGCAACAAATAAACTAACAAATAGCAACTTTGGCCTAGCCAAAGCTCTGCTTCCTCTGTACTAAGTAGAGGACGCTATTGAACAATTGCCTTTAAAAACAGATTGTTCAAAACAACATCCCTTATTTAACATTAGCATAGCATCTACTTAGTGGTTAATGATGGTTTTGCTTTTAAGCATAGCTTATAGTCGCATTTAAGGTTAAATGAAGAGAGATATTATGGCTTATAAAGAGTACAAAGTTTTAGCAATTACCGAAGGCGCTTTAGGCACCTTATTTTTGGGCGCATCGGGCATGCCCTTACAAAAAGTAGAAGCTACCTTAAATAAAGAAGCCGCCAATGGTTGGCAGTTAGTATTTCAAGTTATTGAGAATCGTCGCTTCTGGCTTTTTTGGAGCCGCGAGACAGTGATTGTCACCTTAGGGCGCTAAACATGTTAAACCGCGAGCAGGTCGAACTACAACAAGAGCAATTGCGAGAGCAAGTTGCTGAGTTGCCTCAAGAGCAGCGTCAGCGCTTTTACCAGCACTGGCAAAAGCAGGTAAAAGATCCCGACAGCTACGCGGTACTTAACTATTTGTTATTGGCAGGTTTGCATCACTTTTATTTAGGAAAATGGCAACGTGGAGCGATCAACTTGTTGGTATCGCTAGTTGCTATCTTACTCATCACCTTAGGAATTTGGTTTGTGGGAATGGGTTTATTGGCAGCAATAACCCTGGTCGAACTGCCTGCTCTATTTCGCTCAGAGTTAGTGGTACTAGACCATAACAACAAGCGAATGCAGCAATTGTTAGAGCAGGTTAAATCGACTTAGTCTTTTGGCCCTTTTACTAGCCACAATAAAAACCCAACTAAGGGCAACAAGCAGATCAAAAATACCCATAAATACTTACGCCCTACTTCGGCGCTACTTTTTAAGATTTTTACGATGGCAAATACATCACAGACTAAAATGCTGATAGCTAATAGTAACGACATGCTGACTCCTTGTTGAAATTGCGCTTATTCTAAATCAATTTTACGGCGCAAGTTGAAAAGAATTTGCTGACGTTGCTGCGCCGCTTGGTCGTCAGGTTGCATGCTCAATTTTTGCGTCACCATCTCAAGCTCAAAATACAGCCAGCTTCTTACAAAAACGCCGTATCGCGTATCTAAGCCAAAAGCGATTAAACGGGCGTAATCTTGCGCAGGTGGATCTTGATAAAGGCCTTCTCGAGACTCCACCAGCACCTCACCTAAATACTCTTGAGATACCCCATTACAAGCATAAGCAGAATATATGCTGCTAAAGAAAATCAGGATGCCTAATATCAGTGATTTCACAAGTACACTCCTATTCTGTGAGTAATTTAATAGCCATAACTAGCAACAACAGCGCAAAGGCTTGTTTTAGTCGTCGCGCGGGCAAGCGATAAGCCAAACGGCTGCCTAAGCGAGCAAAAATAGAACTGGTTAATACAATGCCACACCAGGCAGGCAAATACACATAACCCAAGCTCCAGCTAGGTAGCTCTGCAACATGCCAACCGTTGTAGATATAAGAAATAGTGCCAACCAGCGCAATGGGGAGCCCACACACAGCAGAAATAGCGACGGCTTTTGGTGCAGGCACGCCAAACCAACTAAGACTAGGGAATGTAATGGTGCCTCCACCAATTCCAAACATTGCTGAAATACTTCCAACCAGCGTGCCTAACAGCCCTGTACCAATGGGTCCTGGTAAGCTTCTCTGCGCTTTGGGAGTTCGGCCAAACGCCATGTACGTAGCCATAAACAATAAGAAGGCAGCAAAGTAAGTGCTTAAGTGATCAGCGTGTAATTGTGTGGCTACCCAAGCGCCAATCATTGAACCAATAATTAGTCCAATGCCTAAGCGATTAACCACTTGCCAGTCAATCGAACCTCTGCAGTAATGGGCATAACTGGCGCTACTGGCGGTAACAATAATCGAGGCTAACGAAGTGCCAATGGCGAGATGAATAGCAGAGTCACTGGCAAAGCCCATGGCGCCAAAGCTACCAATTAGCACCGGTACAATCACAAGACCACCACCAATACCAAACAGCCCCGACATCAAGCCGGCTACTGCACCAATAAGCAGAAAGCTTAAAAACATCACAACAATAACAGCGCTATTTGTTAGTTAATGCGCTCAGTCTGCGATATGCGTAAAGGTTGCGCAAGATTTTCTGCATCAGAATGGGAAAAATGCGAAGAAATATAAGGATGTACGCTGGACTCACCTACGCTTTTTAACTTGTAGGTGACAACAACTATCAGCATCAATACAACAACAATGCCTATTTGTAATGGGGATTTCATAACATCAAGCTCTCTGTTACGGGTATAAACGAACTTCATCCGTAAAGAGTTCTAAGACGCCCACTATAGCAAAAACATTTACAATAGCGAACGCTTTCCAGCTCAATAACTAAGCGCGGCGCTTATATGTGTTATTTAACTTTGTAATATGTGGATGACGCCACATATAAATCTATTTGTGGTATTGAGCACTAAACTCATGAACAGCATCAATAAATGCTCCAGCGTGCTCAGGATTTACATCTGGGTGAATACCGTGACCTAAGTTAAACACATGGCCGTTACCTTCGCCAAAGCCCGCTAAAATAGTTTGTACTTCTTCGCGGATCCGCTCTAACGGTGCGTACAACATAGAAGGGTCCATATTGCCTTGCAGGGCAACCTTGTCACCTACACGCTTTTTAGCATCGGCAATATTAATGGTCCAATCTAGGCCAACTGCGTCACAACCGGTAGCGGCGATTTGCTCTAACCACTGGCCGCCATTTTTAGTAAACAAGGTCACAGGCACAGCTTGACCATTAACACTGCGGGTTAAACCATTAACGATCTTATGCATGTATTGCAACGAGAACTCGTTGTAGTCGCGTGGCGACAACACCCCGCCCCATGTATCAAATACCATCACCGATTGCGCACCAGCAGCGATTTGGGCATTCAAATAAAGAATTACCGAGTCGGCCAGTTTATCTAACAACATGTGCAGTGTTTTTGGCTCACTAAAGGCCATTTTTTTAATACCAGCAAAGGATTTGGTTGTGCCGCCCTCAACCATATAAGTTGCCAAGGTCCACGGGCTGCCAGAGAAGCCAATCAAAGGCACTTCACCTTTTAGCTCACGCTTAATGGTGCGAACCGCATTCATTACGTAGCCCAGCTCTTGCTCAGGATCTGGCACACCTAAGGCCTCAACCTGGGCTTTGCTGGTGACTGGGCGTTCAAACTTAGGGCCTTCTCCAGTAGAGAAGTACAAACCTAAGCCCATAGCATCGGGAATAGTAAGAATGTCTGAAAACAAAATAGCGGCATCAAGATCAAAACGACGCAATGGCTGCAAGGTAACTTCACAAGCCAAATCAGCGTCGCGGCATACCGACATAAAATCACCGGCGCCAGCGCGAACTTCGCGATACTCTGGCAAATAGCGCCCAGCTTGACGCATCATCCAAACTGGCGTCACATCAACTGGCTGCTTTAACAGTGCGCGCAAATAGCGATCGTTTTTGAGTTCCGACATACCTTTCCCAATTATCTGAAATTTTAGCTAGAGCATTGTAACTAGCTGCCTTAACAACTCAAGCCTTTAGCACTAGCAATGGGCAATTCTGTAACGGTTTATCACTTATTGTGGCTAAGTTGCTCAGTCCAATGGTCAATCATTTCGCGGGCAATGGTGCCTGGTGGGGGTAAATGCGGCAATTGGCTAACATCAAACCATTGTGCATCGGCCAATTCTCGGCGATCGATGTGAATGTCACCGCTGTCATATTCTGCAAAATAAGCAGCCATTAACGAGTGTGGGAAGGCCCAGGGTTGGCTTTTCCAATAGCGTAGATTTTTTATTCGCAAACCGGTTTCTTCACTCACCTCACGATGAACCGTATGTTCCAGCGTTTCACCAGCCTCTACAAAACCAGCAATAGCAGTGTAAATAGGCTGCTCTTGCTTTTGATGACGACGATGATTAGCCAGCAGCACCTTAGTGCCACGGCTAATCAATACTATAATGCTTGGTGAAATGCGCGGGTAAGCGCGGAAGCCACATTGCTGGCATTGCATCGCTAACTCCCAGTCCACTCTCTGCAATGCCTCGCCGCAGCTACCACAAAAGCGGTGAGTTTTTAGAAACAAAGCGAATTGCTGCGCCTTACCCACTAAATCAAATAGCTGGCTATTCAGCAGCGCCATACTGGCACGCAGCTCTACCCATTCGCCCATGCCCAAATCAATCGGCTCGGCAAGTTCTAGGCGCAAGCAAGCTTCACCTCGATAGTGAGAAAAACGTTCAACTTGGGAAAAATCCAACTCTGGCAATGGCAGATCGTCAACATCGCCATAGGGGATCCGTTCCCCTTGAGGAATAACGAGTATTTGGTTACCACAGGTGAAAAACCACCAGCCAAATTGCTTATTCACGGTTCGTCCTTTTCTATCGTGCGCTTGCTCAATTAGCGAATAATGACCAAGCTTACACTACATAACAAGCTTTTACCGACTGACAAATGTTTAGCCACGCCGCACTTAAACTAAATATCGGTTGACGAGAGCCGCGATTTTATTTAGTTATAGTTACATAAATTAGGGAACTAGGAGCAAGAGCGATGCTAAGCAAACTAGAACAAGCTCAAGCCAAATGGGGAGGCGCCAGTCAAGTTATTGATGCTTGGCTAGATGCCAGAAAACAGTTACTCATCGCTTATTGTGAATTGGCAGGGCTACCACCTTACGACAGTGACGAACGCTCACTGCCCGCACTATCTCAAATTACTCAGTTTTGCCAACAGCTGGTTGATTACGCCTCCACCGGCCATTTCGAAATCTACGAGCAAATTGTTAGTGAATGCGCCAACGACGGGGACACTCTACCCGGCGAGAAGTTGCTTCCACAAATTACCGAAACAACCGACACGGCCTTAGCCTTTAATGACAAATACGCCGAAGTAAATGAAGATTTAGAACTAGGCAGCTTTGATAAAGATTTGTCGCTACTGGGTCAAGAAATGGAAGTGCGCTTTGCCATTGAAGATGAGTTACTGGATCACCTTTACCAGCACAGTCAACAAAGCGAAGCGGCGGAATAAATACCAAGGCCTACGATAGCCCTTGGTAATACAAAAAAGCCATAAAAAAACGCAGCACCTAGTGCTGCGTTTTTTGTTTTAGCTTCAAGCTTGATTAGCTAGCTGGAGTTTCTGCAGCTGGTGCATCAGCTTTTTCGATTTCGATTAGCTCAACTTCGAATACCAAGATAGAGTTTGGTGGAATGCTACCAGCACCGTTTTCACCATAACCTAACTCAGAAGGGATGAAGAACTTGTACTTCGCACCCTTAGACATTAGCTGAACGCCTTCTGTCCAACCAGGGATTACACGGTTAAGTGGGAATGTTGCTGGCTCACCACGGTCGTAAGAGCTATCAAAAGTAGAACCGTCAGTTAGGGTACCTTTGTAGTGAACTGTTACAGTATCTGCAGCGCTTGGCTTGTCGCCTTCAGCAGCTGTTAGTACTTCAAATTGAAGACCAGACTCAGTTACCGTTACGCCTTCACGCGCAGCGTTATCGGTCAAGTACTTGTCGCTTTCAGCTTTAGCAGCGGCTGCATCTTCAGCAGCTTTAGCTTCAACTAAACCAGCAAGTTTTTCGTCTAGTGCTTTAAGAGACGCTTGAATGTCTTCTTCAGACATAGCGACTTCGCCGCTAAGTCCGTCTTGCATACCTTTAAGAACCAATGCGTTGTCTAATTCAAGACCAAGTTCTTTTTGCTGTTCTAAAGTTGTCGCAATGTAGCGAGAAACAGAAGCACCGATAGCATAAGCTTGCTGTTGGTCTACATTTTCTAAGGCAACTTGAGCTGCCGCTGGAGCTTCAGCTTTTTCTTCCTGACAGCCAGTTACGGCCAAAATCGAGGCGGCTAAAACCGACACGGCAAAATACTTTTTCATTCATTTATCTCCAATAGAGTCGCATTAAATCTGTGGCATTGCGTGCAAGATCATTATGAATAATTAAACACTTAGCCGACAAAGCCCTTATACTAACCCTATTAGTCAACACAACCTAGTGACAGTTCCGTAAAAAAACGTAAAAAAATGACATTTATTAAGTTGTTTGTGATTTATGGTATCGCTTTACTACTCAGTAGTTGTAGTGACGATGCTCCCCCGCTAAGTAGTTGGCAACAGGCTACCGACGGCGCTTATGCAGCCGATTTCTCTAGTGACGGTAGCTTGAGTTTAGTCTCATCAATTCATCATGGTTTAAGCCTTTGGGATGTAAAGCAACAACGTCAACTGTTTCAGTGGGATCATCAAAACCAGCAAAATAACCAAGTATTTTTGGTTAAAATTGCCGAAGGTAGTCAGTTTGCGGTGAGCGCTAGCCGCGATGATTTTGTCGTTTGGGACATCAATAGTGGGCAAGCTTTAGGTTACTGGAAGCTCAGCGAATCAAGCATTCGCGACATCGCTTTATCCAGCAATGGCCAACAAGTGCTAATTGGCTTGGGCGATGGCAAAGTGATTCACCTTAACTTGGTATCAGGCCGCCGCTTAGAGTTTTTAGGCCACAGCGAAAAAATTAATTCAGTCGCGCTATCGGCCAACGGGCGCTATGCCCTCACTGGCGGCAACGACTACCAAGCGCTGTTTTGGGATACTCAAAGCGCCCAAGTCATTTTACGCTTCCCTCACCAAGGGCGAGTCTCTTCGGTGGCCCTTGAGTCTAATGGCAACTACGCCTTTACCTCTGACAACGGCAAGCTTGCCCGAGTATGGGCGCTACCAAGTGGCGAGCAGGTGAGTAAGCTCAAGCTCACCGCCAGACAAAACATTTTCTCTTATGTTAGCTTTACCAATAATGGTGAATGGCTAATCACTGGCTCTGCGGCGAGAAAGCTCAGTTTATGGCACGTGTCCAGCGGCCAAGCCTTGCAAGATTGGCTGGTCACCCCTACCAAGAAAACCCGCCCCAAAAGCGCAGTTGTGTATAGCGCAGTGATGCTTGATAATGGCCAGCTAGCGAGCGCAAGCTCCAGTGGATTGGTCGAAATTTGGCAGGTTAAAAAGTAGTATGAATCAGCAAGAATTAGAAAGTGTTATTGAACGCTTAGAAACAAAACTGGCCTTTCAAGAGGACACAATAGAACAACTAAATCTCGCCTTGCAGAGCCAGCAAAACCAATTAGAAACTTTAGAGCACCAATTTAAGCTGATTAGAGCCAAACTGTTTGAGGGCGATGGCAGCGCGGCAGTTGCTCCGCAAGAACAAGAAACACCTCCTCCTCACTACTAAGCGCCGCTATGTCTCAGTCATTTCGTTTAGCCCAGCAGGCCGATTTGCCCAGTATTGTGGAGATCTATAACTCCACTATTGCCTCTCGCAAAGTAACGGCTGATACCGAGCCACAATCCGTGGCCTCTCGCCAAGCTTGGTTTGAGCAACATCAAAACCCCAAGCGCCCTTTGTACGTGCTTGAGCAGGCTGGCGAAGTGATTGCTTGGTTAAGCTTTAGTGATTTTTATGGTCGGCCGGCCTACCAACATAGCGCAGAGATAAGCTTATACTTGGCAGAAAGCCAACGTGGCAAAGGTTTAGGTAGCAAGTTATTAATTGAAGCTGAAAGCTTAGCCAAAAAGCTCGGAATAGAAATCCTACTGGCCTTCATATTTAGTCACAACACCCCAAGCTTACAGCTATTTGAAAAGCTCGCTTATCAGCACTGGGGGCAACTTCCTAATGTAGCCAGAATGGATCAACAAGACTTTAGCTTAACTATTTTAGGCAAGCCACTCACTTAAACCGGCCCAAACTCCACCAGCAACAAACTTAGTTAGACAAAATGGGAGAAAATACCACTGGCTGGCTAAGCAACATAACGCCCCCGATAAAACAAATCAGACTAGCCGCAACGAGCTTAGCGCTAAGGCGAAACACTTGGTATTTTCGACCAGAAAGCGCCGAGTAGCGTTTAGCGAACTTCCCTCCAGATAACGACAGCCAAGCTAACAGCCCAATTGCTACCGCAGTGCCAAAGCCCATGGCCAAAGCACTAATTACGCCCAACCAATACACGTTCAGAGACTTGGCAAAAATAAGCGCCATTAAAGCGCCACTGCAAGGGCGAATGCCGATACTAAAAACAATGGCTAAGTAGTCTTTACGGCTGTTTGCGTGGCTAAGCATGTCTGCGTTGGCGACATGCTGGTGTCCACAATCACAAGTGTCACTAGCGGCGCTTCCAACTGCTGCAAAGGGAACAGCGCTCACTTTAAGCTGCTCGCCTATTATTGGCTGCTTAATGCTAACAATACTCTTGGATTTTGTTGATGCGAAATACTGCTTAAGCGCTTTCCAGGCGACGATTAAACCGAGCAGTATCATTGCAACATAACTCATGTTAATGAGGTGCTCAGCTTGGGCATTAATTTGGCTAATACCGCTATCAAGTACCAGTAAAAGTACACTGACTAAGCTAATCGCGACTATGGCTTGCAACATGGCGGCACATAAAGAGAGCTTGAGGCTCGTTTTAAGCTTCGCCGGATGAGTGCTGAGATAAGTCGACATAATCACCTTGCCATGCCCAGGGCCAACCGCATGTAAAAAGCCATAACTAAGGCTAGCAATTAAGGTGGTCCACATAGCCTCAACCGGGTGCTGTGACGCCAAATTGAATAGCTGACTAATATAGCGACTCAGTTCCATTTGCCAGCGTTGAGACTGCAGCCAAAATTGAGGAAACGCCTGCCACAAGTAAAAACCTACTAAGCCTATTAGCAGCAAAGTTGTTAGCAATAACAGCGCAGGTCGGTGGTTACGATTCATCATTAATACTCTAGGGGAGTTCACAGCTAATTAAACCTTGTTGAGTAAATAGTTTTCCCAGTTCTTGGTCTGGCGCGGCATCGGCTGGCAAGGCGAGAGCATAACTAATCTGCTCCGCGCTGGGTTTGGGTTCTTCAATCGATTTGCTACAAGCCGCTTGTAATTCGATGGCTAGTTCAAGATCTGTAGCGCTACGCCAAGCCATGTCGATGTAATAACTAGGATCAAAAACTTGAACATCTAAATGCCCTTGCTGCAATTGAATAGGCTCTTTAAAGGTGAGATAGAAACTAAGGCTAACGTTAAGCCCTTGAACACTAAGCCGCTGCTTACTTGCCCCCGCCAAGGCTACCGGCTGTTGCTCCCAAGTAACCTGAGTAAAGTAGGAAAACTCACTAATATTATTAACGATGTCTTGCGCCATTCGCGCCAGTGTTTGCTCGCGCGAGCTTGCTTCTAGATTTTCACCTTCCAGCATATAGGCTGATGTCATGGGGTCAAATTGCCACACCATGCCGATACCCTTGATTTGCTGATTTTTGCCATCAACATAGCTTTTCACATCAACCCAAGAGTGAGGGTGGGCATTCACGCCTAAGGGCGCCAAGCAAAACATGGCGGCCCATAGGATTAAAGCGGGTAATCTCAGCCCCGTTAAACACTTACTTAAGTGCATTAACCAAGGTAGCAATATTGTGTTGCATCATAGTGATATAAGTAGCAGCAGGTTCATCGGCACTTGATAATGCATCAGAATAAAGCTCTCCGCCAATCACAACACCGGTTTCGCGAGCGATTTGCTCAATTAAACGCGGATTAGACACGTTTTCCACAAACACCGCTTGAATATTTTGTTCACGTATCTGGTTAATAATTTTTACTACATCGGCCGCTGAGGCTTCTGCTTCGGTACTCATGCCCTGAGGAGCAGAGAAATGAAAGCCGTAATCTCTCGCTAAGTAACTAAACGCATCATGCGAGGTGATAACATTGCGTTTATTGGCCGGTACCTGCGCCATTTGATTTTCTAATGAAGATTGCAGCTCAGTAAGTTCTGCTAGGTATGCCTTAGCGTTAGCCTCAAAGTAAGCTTGGTTCTCTGGAGAAACCTTAATCAAAGCGGCCAGAATATTACTCACATAAGTGCGCGCATTTATCACACTGTGCCAAGCATGTGGGTCAAATTCGCCATGATGATGCCCGTGATGAGCGTCAGCATGGTGTTCTTCTTCATCATGATGTGCAGTTTCGCCTTCATGGTGCTTCTCTTCGCCATGATGCCCTGCTTCGCCTTCATGATACTTTTCTTCATCATGGTGCGCGGTTTCGCCTTCATGATGCTTTTCTTCGTCGTGATTAACGGCTTCACCTTCATGGTGTTCTTCCTCATCACCATGGTGTTCATCTTCGTCTTCTAAGCGAATAATATCCACGCCATCGCTAGCGCTTAGCAATAAACCTTTAAACTCGGCCGCTTCTACCAAGCGCTCCATCCACCCTTCAAAACCCAAGCCATTTATCACTAAAAGATCAGCATGAGCAACCGCTTGAGCATCTGCCGGAGAAGGCTGATAAACATGAGCATCTCCATTTGGTCCCACCAAATTAGTGAGTTCAACTTGCTCGCCGCCAACTTGCTGCACTAAGTCTTGTAGCACACTAAAACTGGTGACTACTTTCACCGGTGCGGCAAAACTCAATGAGGGAATAAGTAGTAACAAACAGAGCACACGGGGAGTAATGTATCGGCGAATCATGAAAGCATATCCTTATGGTTAAAAGAGGGAGCAGTTCTACAACGAATTAATATGCCATTCACCGGGCTAATAACGACGGAGATTGAGTAACAAGCCGCCAGTAACAGCACAATGCTAGGGCTGGTTGGAAAACCAAAGTAATAAGACAACAACAAACCGGCCCAGCAAGCCACCACACTTAGTGCTATCGACAATAGCAACATGGGCTCTAGCTTACGGGTCCAAAAACGAGCGATACAAGCGGGTAGAATCATCAGGCCTACCGCCATTAAAGTGCCAAGCGCATGAAAGCCAGCCACTAAATTAGCCACTACCAAAAACATAAAGGCCAAATGGGCAATCTTGCCACTGCTTCCAAAGCTATCTAGGTAGTCTTTATCCAAAGAACCCAACACCAAAGGCCGATAGATAATCATCAGTAGCAACAAGCTCACTAAACAGGTAACCAGCAATAAGGTGAGAGCAACGTTGTCTAGCGCTAAAGCAGTGCCAAACAACACGTGCAATAAATCTATGTTGCTGCCCTTGGCCGAAATCAGTAATACACCTAAGGCTAAGGAGCCCAAATAAAACGCCGCCAAGGTACTATCTTCACCGCTCTTGGTTCTAAGGGCGGTAGCACCAGCCAACATTGCCACCAATAAGCCAGCAACTAAGCCGCCTATGGTCATAGCAACCACCGATAAGCCACTCATCAAATAAGCCAATGCAACACCCGGCAAGATGGCGTGAGCCATGGCGTCTCCGGTTAAGCTCATACGGCGCAGCATTAAAAAAACGCCAATTGGCGCCGAACCTAAAGACAATGTCGCGCAACCAATTAGCGCTCTGCTCATAAACTGATAATCAACAAAGGGATCAAATAACAAAGACAGTAAATCAAGCATGTTTTTTGTCTCGTGTTAAATGCTGATAAAAGGATGTGGTTTTAGCAATACTGGCAACCGGCTTAGTCAATGTTAGCTTGCTTGGAGTGAGTAATTCTTGGCAATCAACTTGAACCACCGTACCGCTATCAAACAACAAACACTGATCAAAATGCTGCGTTACCAACTCTAAATCATGAATGGCTGCCACAATGGTCGCGCCATTCTCACGACAGCGCTTTAGTTGCTGAAGCAAAATTTTCACGGTTGCTTCGTCTACACCATTAAAAGGTTCATCAAGCAACAACAGCTTACTGTTTTGCAGTAGCATACGTGCGAACAAGGCGCGCTGTAATTGCCCACCAGACAGCTCCTCAATCAGCTTGCCGGCAAGTTGCTCGATACCTACTTGCACCAGTGCCTCTCGCACCTCTTGCTGATAACGGCGCATAGGTCGCCACCAGCCGGTTTTTGCCCACAAGCCAGTACTTACAAATTCTTCTAAACAAATCGGAAAACTACGGTCTACACTGCACAGCTGTGGCATGTAAGCAATGTCTTTGCGAGGATCTAGGTGGTAATGCAAACCACCATCAAGCGGTTTTACTAAGCCTAAAATGGTTTTTAATAATGTTGATTTACCCGCACCGTTAGGCCCCACCAAGGCCAGCATGCCATTACTGGGAACCTGCGCGTGAATATCACTAACCACCGCTTGATGATTTCGATGGCCAATCGCTAGATTGTCCATCTCCACAATTGCTTGCATCGCCTATATAGCCCCATAGGTCAATAAAACAAGCATTGCAGCCACCAGCACCAAGGCGCCTAAACGCACCACTAAGCTGGAATAATAAAAATGCATAACTTCACCATCGCCAAATCCAATGTTATGATACAACGTATCATTTATAAGATTATTATGTAAAGAGAAGAAATTGTTGAGAACTCCACTTCCCGATGTAGCCAGCGCAGTACTCCCAAGTCATCAAGCATCAATCAATTGGGTAGGAATGGATGAAATAAGCGTACCGGTTTATTTGAACGAACCCGCCGGACAACAGCACAGCCATGCCAATGCTAGTATTGCCGTAGATTTACCTGGTGGAGAAGGTGCCGCGCGCGGTATTCACATGTCGCGCCTGTACTTTTTATTAAATGAGCTTTCGCAGTTAGAGCTCAACCCTCAGTCTCTAGAGAAGTGCTTGACTCAGGTATTAGCCACTCATAAAGACCTAGGCACCAGTGCCGCGAGAATCGAATTACAGTTCGACTTTTTATTAAAGCGCCCTGCGTTAATCACCAATAGTGGTGGCGGGTGGCAACGCTATCCCATCAACTTATCCGCAGAGCTAGTGGAAGGACAACCGCTTTTAATAAACCTGCAACTAGAGTTTCAATACTCGTCAACCTGCCCTTGTTCGGCGGCTTTAGTCCGAGAAAGCTTAGCCCAAAACTTTTTACAGCAATTCGACGATGAGCAGGCAATCTCTCCGTCACAGGTTGCAGAATGGCTAAAGAAAAACGGTACGCTAGCCACACCACACAGCCAACGTAGTGTGGCGCTGGTTTCTAGTCAACTACCCAATCAAGCAAATGCCTTGGGGCTGGTGAAGCTAATCGAACAACTCGAATCGATTACCAAAACCCCTTTGCAAACCAGTGTAAAACGCGCCGACGAACAAGCTTTTGCCGAACTAAACGGACAAAACCTAATGTTTGTTGAAGACATTAGCCGACGCCTCACTGAACAACTTCGTCCCCATTATCCAAGCGTGGCTATTCAAGTTAGGCATTTAGAAAGTTTACATGCCCACAATGCTTTCGCGCAGGTATTACCCAGCAACACCGCAGTACATCCTCAACCCCAGTTTACGCACAGAGGCAGACAATGACGGCACAAAATCGCAAAGCAATCGTGAATCAAAGCAGCGCTGCTACCGCATTAACTGAAATCTACAACAGTGAAACCGAGCTTGCAGTATGGCAACGCCAGCCAGATCCAAAGATTAGCGCTTATGCAGCAAGTTTGGTTGATAGCCAAAGTAGTTTTCGAGGGCTAAGCGCCAGGCTAGAGTTGAATGAAATAGAAAGCTACCTGAGTAACAAATTACCGCTAGGGCCAGGGCGCCAAGAGATGATTGACGATCTGCTGCTGGTGTCAGATATGTTTAGCTGCTTGTTCGAGCTGGAGGTGATTGGCATGCGTTTAGTTAAACTAGAGAAATCTATGTGCCCTAAGTTGCATTGTGATCAGGTGCCCTGTCGCTTATTGCTCAGTTATTGCGGCGCTGGCACCGAGTACAGCCTGCTGCCTAAAAGCGCGCTAGACTCGCAAAGCGACCAAGCACAACTGCACAATCTTCCCTTGTTTGCCGTGGCACTGCTCAAGGGACAAGCTTGGGACGAAGAAAACGAACATGGTTTGCTCCACCGCTCGCCCACATCAGACGAGGTATACCCTCGCCTAATATTGAGTTTAGATTTCGCCAGCTAAAGCGAGTTTCTCAGTATTTGCAGTGCGGCTTGCGTGGCAAAAAGATCGGCATAGGTTTTCTCGTGCTAAAAGCGAGTAAACTGGCGGGTAGTGCTAACATGAATTGAGTATAATAATTCAAGCAGTCAAGCTAGCTTTAGCAAGAGGAAACCTAAGCAAAATGAAAATTGATTACTACCAAGGTAGCTTGCCTGAAGTACTCAGCGTAAACGCTAGCATCCCCGAGTTAGAGCGGAATACCAGCGAGCAAACACTTAGCGCTAGGCTGGCGGGCAACAAGGTGCTAATTCTTATTGCCAGCCACAATCAGCAGCCTATTGCTTACAAAATTGGCTATCAGCTCAATGAGCACGAGTTTTACTCATGGTTAGGCGGAGTCACCCCTGCCTATCGTAACCAAGGCATTGCCTCAGCCTTAATAGAGCAACAAGAAGCTTGGGTGCTAGCCCAGGGTTATCAGCGGATTAGCGTTAAATCGATGAACCGATACCCAGCAATGCTGCGCTTACTTATCGCCAGCGGCTATCAAGTTGTGGGATATCAGAACAACGGCGAGCCCCACACCAGTAAAATATGCTTTAGTAAATCACTGCAGTAACAAGGTAACAGACTTAATTAAGGTTTAAACAAACCAATAATATCTTGCTCTGCTGAAGGCTCTTGCTGCTTGGGACGCTCTACATGGTAATCACAGCTTACACATTCAATATGCTCGCGCTCTTCACCATCCACTTGTTCTACGATTAAACGAATAGAATCTTGTTCACTACATTCTGGGCATACTGCGCCAGCAATAAAACGATGTCTTGCCATAGTTAACTCTAGTTTGCACTGCCATGTTGCTATGCGGCTGTTACCGCATCGGTTATCATAGCGGCATTATTGCATACTTTTAGCAGCACATAGCAACAACCATGATCGTAGCCAACAACATAAGCCTGCAGCGCGGCAGCAAATTTCTATTAGCAGAAACCAACCTCACTATTCACGCCGGTCAAAAAGTGGGTTTAGTCGGTCAAAATGGCTGTGGTAAGTCTTCGCTTTTTGCCTTGCTTAAAAACCAACTGCAAGTGGATGAAGGCGATCTAAAAGTACCCAGCAAATGGGAAATTGCCAGCGTGGCTCAAGAAACCCCAGAGCTACACCGCAGCGCTATTGACTATGTTATTGATGGCGACCAAGAGTTTCGCAAGCTTGAACAAGACATTGCGGCGGCGGAAGAGTCTGGTAAAGGTGAGCTAATTGCCACCCTACATACTCAGATGGACACCATTGGTGGTTACCAGATTAAAACCAAAGCTGCCGAATTGCTCGCGGGTTTGGGTTTTAGTGAAGCCGGCCAACAGCAAAGCGTGAGTGATTTCTCTGGTGGTTGGCGCATGCGCCTAAACTTAGCCCAAGCCCTGTTAGTGCGCTCAGACCTGCTGTTACTGGATGAGCCAACCAACCACTTAGACTTAGATACCGTTGTGTGGCTAGAGCAATGGCTTAAACGCTACCCTGGCACCCTAATTTTGATCTCTCACGACCGCGACTTTCTCGATAACATCATCAATCGCATCGTGCATATCGAACACCAAAAACTTAATGAGTACACCGGTGGATACTCCGACTTTGAGCAAATGCGTGCTACCCAACTGGCCCAGCAGCAAGCCATGTACGAAAAGCAGCAACGTGAACGCGCCCACATGCAAAGTTTTGTGGATCGTTTTCGCTACAAAGCCAGCAAAGCGAAACAAGCGCAAAGCCGCTTAAAAGCCTTAGAAAAAATGGAAGTGATAAGCCAAGCGCATGTCGATTCGCAGTTTAGCTTTCACTTTAGAGAGCCTGATAACTTGCCGCTTCCTTTGCTCACCATGGAAAAAGTCAGCGCTGGCTATGAAGATAAAACCATCCTGCAGCAAGTTAAGTTCAACCTTGTACCCGGTAGTCGAATTGGCCTGTTAGGTCGCAACGGCGCGGGTAAATCTACCTTTATCAAACTCTTATCTGGCGAGCTTAAAGCACAAGCGGGCACGGTTGAAATAAACAAAATGGCGAAGGTGGGCTACTTTGCTCAGCACCAGCTTGAAACACTGCGCCCCGACGATACTCCCATGCAGCATTTGCAACGCCTTGCCCCAACTAGCAGCGAAGCAGAACTTCGTAAGTACTTAGGCAGTTTTGGCTTTCAAGGTGATAAGGCCCTAGAGCCTGTGGCACCTTTTAGCGGTGGCGAAAAAGCCCGCTTAGTATTGGCCTTGGTGGTATGGCAAAAACCTAACTTGCTATTACTGGATGAGCCTACCAACCACCTCGATTTGGAGATGCGCCATGCGCTAACCCTTGCCTTGCAAGAGTTTACCGGTGCAATGATTATTGTTTCCCACGACCGGGCGTTACTAAGAGCTACCACCGATGAATTTTACTTAGTCGATAGCCAACAGGTCTCTCCGTTTAATGGCGACTTGGAAGACTACCAACAGTGGCTTAGCCAAGCTAACCGAGTAGAAAATAGCGGCGCTAATACAACAGCTTCTAATAATCCGGTTAACCAGCGCAAAGAACAAAAGCGCCGTGAAGCAGAGTTTCGCCAGCAAACTAAAGGGATTCGAAAAGAACTAGAAAGTTTAGAAAAACGCAGCGCTAAAGCTCAAAAAAGTCTTGATGATATCGAGCAGAAAATGGCAGAGCCAGAGCTGTATGAAGCTGAAAATAAAGCCCAGCTGCAAAAATTGTTAAAACAACAAGCCGAACTTAAGGGCGAGCTCGAAGAAACTGAGCTAAGCTGGTTTGACCTGCAAGAGCAGCTAGAAGAGCAACAACAAGCTTTTGGCATAGAGCAGGTGAATTAAGCCACTTGACCAATTTTGTTAGTACAGTAAGGTAACTAGCAATAAAACGATTAATAATGATTCAAGGATGTATATGAACACGGCGTTAGACCGCTCTCGATTGATTATTGCCATTGTACTAGTTGTAGTGGGTATCGCAGTAATCGCCTATGTATTACCGCAAACCATCAGCTTAGTATCACTGCCTCATGATGCACCATTTATGCAGGGCTTTTTTGAATGGCTAATGGCCGATAGTAATGCGATTACCGAGCAAGTAAGCGAAGAGTTTTTCGAAATTTTTCAAACCTTTATTAAGGTTATCGTATTGGTAGTATTTCTCTGGGTGTGCGTGAAGTTAGTTGGCGTAGGCTTAATGCTTATTCGCGAAGGGGTTGGTCTGATTAAACCTGCGAATAGCAACGAGAAAAACAAATAGTAAGTTTAATATCGGCAATAAAAAAGCGAGTGTTGAGCACTCGCTTTTTTGTGTCTTAAATTTGCTTAGGTTTATAACCCTAGCACCACGCTGGCCAAACCAAAGTACACCAATACCCCAGATACATCGGCAATGGTGGCAACTAAAGGCCCCGATGCAGTAGCTGGGTCCATTTTCATCTTGTTGAGCAAGAACGGCAGGCTTAAACCCACCAAAGAGCCAACCAGAACAATAATGATCATCGACATAGATACGATCATCGCAACATCAGGGCCGCCTCTAAATACCCCAACGCTGTATACTGCAGCAGCCATGGTTAAACCCAAAGCCAAGCCAACCAGTAGCTCTCGAGCGAATAATTTCGACCAATCATTTTTGTCAACTTCGCCGGTTGCTAGCGCTCGTACCATCAATGCAGCGGCCTGTGAACCAGCGTTACCACCACTACCAATAAGCAAGGGCAAAAAGAATACCAAGGCAACATGGCTGGCAATAGTATCCTCAAAGTGGGCGATACCCGCGCCCGAGAACATAGCGCCAAATACCAGCAAAACTAGCCACATTACTCGCTTGCGATATAGCTCCCAAATGCTCACTCGGTCTACGGTTTCATCCAGCTTGCCCACCGAAGCACTCTTTTGTGCATCCTCGGTAGCTTCTTCAACGGCCGCGTCCATTGCGTCATCGTAAGTAACAATGCCTACCAACTTTTGCACCTCATCAACCACCGGTAAAGCCAGTAAGTCGTAGTGACGAATTTGCTTGGCTGCCTGCTCTTGGCTTTCATCAACCGTGACCGATACCACTTCCGTTCGCATTAGCTCGCGCACTTGAGTATCTGGAGAAGCGAGTATTAACTCACGTAAAGACACGGTACCTAGCAAGCGGCGCTGACCATCAATCACGTAAGTTTGGTAGATGGTTTCTTTATCTGGCGCTTCCAATCGCAACTGCTTAAGCGCTCGGCTGACTAACCAATGCTCTTTTAGAGTAGCGTAGTCAGAAGTCATAATCGCCCCTGCAGTACCTTCTGCATAGCTTGATAACTTACGTAAGTCTTCACGCTCCGCTTGCGCTAAGCCCGGCAACACCATGGCGCGCTGCTCTTCGTCTAAGTCATTATATAAATCGGCACGCTCATCGGCGTCCATCCGAGAAAACAAGGCGGCCAACTTATGACGCTTCATTAAACCGGCAACATCGGCTTGCAAGTAAGGCGGCAAATAGGAAAAGACCTTGGCGCGGTCACCCAATGAAAACATAGAAATAAGTGGCAGAGCTTCTTTAGGCTCGAATTCAGCTAAGGCTTGGCCAATATCGGCAAAGTGATATTCATCAAGGGTGGAACGAAGAGTTAACTTATCGAGATTAAGGAGGGCTAGCTCTAGTTTTTGTTGAAGTTGTGCCATGTACTGCTCCAGCTATCGCATAGAGCCTGACACCAACGTACCGGACTACACGAAGAAATAAGGTTGTATAAAACTTATATAACAATAAAAATTTCGACTGTCGGGGTCCGGGTTCATAGAGGATTCTCGGTAATAAAATCGGCGCAAATTGTAGGGGGGAACAGGCTTTATTTCAAGCTATTTTCACTCCGAGGCCTGCGCCTCGGAGCAATAATAACGGGCTTTGTTAACTGTTGTAGCCTAGGTTTGGCGCTAACCAACGCTCAGCTTCTTCCAGGCTCATATTTTTACGCTTGGCATAATCCTCAACCTGATCTTTTTGAATTGATGCTACAGCAAAATAACGGCTATCAGGATGTGAAAAATACCAGCCTGACACAGCGGCACCGGGCCACATTGCGTAGCTTTCGGTAAGTTGCATGCCAATACGTTGCTCAACGTCCAGCAGCTCCCAAATCAGGCCCTTCTCGGTATGCTCTGGGCAAGCGGGGTAACCCGGTGCTGGACGAATACCTTGGTAGTTCTCGCGAATCAGTTCTTCATTGCTAAGCGTTTCGTCGGCAGCATAGCCCCAATACTCTTTACGCACTTGAGCATGCAAGTATTCTGCAAAGCCTTCGGCTAAACGATCGGCCACCGCTTTAACCATAATGGCGTTGTAGTCATCGCCTTCTTGTTTGTAGGCTTCGGCTAATTCATCTTCGCCAATCCCACCGGTTACCGCAAAGGCGCCAAAGTAGTCCGCTTTGCCTGACGATTTAGGCGCGATGAAGTCGGCTAAACAGTTGTTGGCTCCTTTTTTCTTTTCGGTTTGCTGGCGAAGCTGAGAGCTTAGACCCAACAATTCACTACGCGACTCATCGCGATAAATTTCGATATCGTCACCCACGCTGTTAGCGGGGAATAAACCAAATACCCCTGAAACTTTAATCTCACCCTTGGCTTTAAAGCGTTCTAGCATCTCCTTGGCATCAGCAAAAATCCGCTTAGCCTCTTCACCCACCACTTCATCTTCTAGAATGCGTGGGTATTTACCGGCCAATGACCAAGTCATAAAGAACGGCGTCCAATCGATATAAGGTTCTATTTCTGCAATTGATACATTTTCGAACGTTTGAACCCCCAGCTGCTTAGGCACTGGCGGTGTATAGTTTTGCCAATCAATTTCTGCGCGGTTGGCGCGAGCGACGTCTAGACTCACTGGCGGAGTACGCGGGCGTTTCCGCGCATGTTGCTCACGCACAATCTCATAGTCTTTATCGAGCTTTTCAACAAAGGCTGGACGTAACTCGTCTGATAACAAGCTTTGACACACGCCAACAGCACGAGAAGCGTTAGATACATACACCACTGGCTTCTCATAATTTTGCTCAATTTTAACGGCGGTATGAGCTTTTGAAGTAGTTGCGCCACCAATTAGTAGCGGAACATCTAAGCCAGTACGCTGCATTTCTTTAGCAACATGCACCATTTCGTCTAGCGACGGCGTAATCAAGCCAGATAGACCAATCATGTCCACTTGCTCTTCTTTGGCCACTTTTAAGATCTTGTCGCAAGGTACCATTACGCCCAAATCAATCACTTCAAAGTTATTACATTGCAGCACTACGCCAACAATGTTTTTACCAATGTCATGCACATCGCCTTTTACTGTGGCCATTACAATCTTACCGTTAGAGCGTTGCCCTTCGCCTTTTTCGGCTTCAATATAAGGTTGTAAATAGGCGACTGCACGTTTCATTACCCGCGCTGATTTAACCACTTGTGGTAGGAACATTTTACCGTCACCAAACAAGTCGCCCACAACGTTCATGCCATCCATTAATGGCCCTTCAATCACATGCAGCGGGCGCTCTGCCGCTTGGCGAGCGAGCTCGGTATCGTCTTCAATAAACTCGGTAATGCCTTTAACCAAAGCGTGCTCTAAACGTTTGTTTACGTCCCAGCTGCGCCACTCTAAATCTTGAGTGCTTTCTTGCTGGCTACCGTCGCCGCGGTACTTATCGGCGATCTCTAGCAGCTCTTCTGTTGCGTTATCGTGGGTATTTAGAACAACCGCTTCAACTTTGTCTTTAAGCTCTTTAGGAATGTCTGCATAAATGGCTAACTGACCAGCATTCACAATGCCCATGTCCATGCCGTTTTTAATGGCGTAATACAAGAACACCGCGTGAATGGCTTCACGCACTGGATTGTTACCACGAAACGAGAAGCTCACATTTGATACACCGCCAGAGATCATGGCATGTGGCAGGTTATCTTTAATGTCTTTAACGGCTTCGATAAAGTCGACGGCATAGTTGTTATGCTCATCGATACCGGTGGCTACAGCAAAGATATTTGGATCAAAAATAATGTCTTCTGGCGGGAAGCCAACTTGATTAACCAAAATGTCGTAAGACTTACTACAAATCTCAAACTTGCGCTCTCGGGTATCGGCCTGCCCAACTTCATCAAAGGCCATCACGATTACAGCGGCACCATAACGACGCAGTATTTTGGCCTGCTCAATAAACGGTTCTACACCTTCTTTCATTGAGATGGAGTTAACCACCGGTTTACCCTGAACACACTGCAAGCCAGCTTCTAGAATGTCCCATTTAGAAGAGTCAATCATCACCGGTACTTTGGCGATGTCGGGCTCCGAGGCCACCATATTTAGAAAACGCACCATGGCAGCCTTTGAATCAAGCATACCTTCGTCCATGTTTACATCGATGATTTGCGCGCCGTTTTCTACCTGCTGCAAGGCAACTTCGATAGCTTTATCGTAGTTTTCTTCTTTAATTAGGCGTTTGAACATGGCCGAGCCAGTAACGTTGTTACGCTCACCCACGTTTACAAATAAGGTTTCTGGCGTGATGGTTAAAGGCTCTAGGCCAGATAAACGACAGGCAACATCTATTTCTGGTAATTGGCGCGGCTTAACACCTTCTACAGCTTCGGCCATCGCCTTAATATGCTCAGGAGTAGTACCACAACAGCCGCCCACTAGGTTTAGGAACCCAGCACGAGCCCACTCACCAATGTGCTCAGCCATCTCGGCAGCTTCTAAGTCATATTCACCAAAGGCATTAGGTAATCCGGCATTAGGGTGAGCCGACACATAGCTTTCGCTCACCCGGCTTAGCTCTTCTACATACTGGCGCAACTCATCAGGACCAAGGGCACAGTTTAAACCCATGCTAATTGGATCGGCGTGGCGCAGCGAGTTGTAAAATGCTTCGGTGGTTTGCCCACTCAGAGTACGACCGGAGGCGTCGGTAATGGTACCTGATATCATAATCGGCAGGTCGACACCTAACTCTTCATACACCGACTTAACCGCAAATACCGCTGCCTTAGCATTTAAAGTATCGAAAATAGTTTCGATAAGAATTAAGTCACTGCCACCTTCAATCAAGGCTTTGGTTGATTCCTCGTACGCTTCAACTAATTCGTTAAAAGTTACGTTTCTGTAGCCAGGGTCGTTTACATCGGGAGAGATAGAACAGGTGCGGTTTGTTGGCCCCAACACCCCCGCTACAAAACGCGGACGCTCTGGGTTTAATGCCGTAACTTCGTCGGCTACCTCGCGAGCAATTCTGGCAGCTTCACGGTTTATTTCGGCCGAGTAGGCTTCCATGTCGTAATCAGCCATCGCAATGGTGGTAGCGTTAAAGGTATTAGTTTCGAGAATGTCAGCGCCAGCCAATAAGTAATCGCGATGGATATCGGCAATGATTTTTGGCTGGGAAAGTACCAACATATCGTTGTTACCTTTTACGTCAGTATGCCAATCAGCAAAGCGTTCTCCGCGGTAATCAGCCTCTTCTAACTTGTAAGACTGAATCATGGTTCCCATGCCGCCATCGATAATCATGATGCGTTGAGAAAGTTGCTTTTCTAATTGAGGCCTTGCTGACACGGGTACATCCTATATTCTTTCGCTGGTATTTCGACACGGCAGTGTAGCACACTGCCTTTAAGGGCTTAGCTGCGATAAAGTTATATGAAATTATTTCAAGATATTATCAGACTTGGGCTTTAGCTCGGCTAGGTCGTATGGAGTAATCTGGTAAACGCAATAGTTTAGCCAGTTATTGTAAAGTAAGTGCCCATGACTACGCCAAGTTGCACAGGGCGGGTTAGTGCAATCATCCTGTGGATAGTAGTTCTCAGGCAACTGAGGCGTTAACCCTTCTTGGCTATCGCGCTGATACTCGTTGTGTAAGGTATCTGCGGCATACTCAGGATGGCCAGTAATAAACACTTGGCGAAAATCTTCGCTGGCAAATAAATAACTACCTGCTTCGGGGTTATCGGCCAGCACTTTTAAGTCGGTTTCTTCATTGATCAAATTTGAATCAAAGTGGGCAAACCGAGACAATGGCGCTAAGAAGGCATCGTCAAACCCACGCACTAAAGGGTTATGCTTGTGTTTAGTTTGATGCCAATACACGCCAGACAACTTCTTCTCACGCGTTTGTTTTTCCAAACCGTACAAATGATATAGCGCTGCTTGCGCTGCCCAACACAGGTAAAGTGTGGAGGTTACGTGAGTTGTAGACCAGTCGATAATCTCTTTAACTTGATCCCAATAGTAAACATCCTCAAAGGCCACTTGGCCTAGTGGTGCACCGGTTATAATCAAGCCATCAAAATTACGCTCACGCAGTTTTTCAAAATCACGATAAAACTTATCGATATGCTCTTGCGGGGTATTTTTAGATACGCGATGGTTGATGCGCAATAATTTTACATTGACCTGCAAAGGCGAGTTTGAAAGCAAGCGGAGGATCTGGTTCTCCGTCTCGATTTTTTTTGGCATCAGGTTAAGCAATACCACTTCTAGTGGACGAATATCCTGATGAGCTGCACGACTCTCTGGCATGACAAATATATTTTCATTGCGCAATACTTCAGCAGCGGGTAACTGATCAGGAATACAAATTGGCATATAAAGGTTCCTTGCTAACAACAGGCAATGTATGTCTAGACATCTAGATACCTATTTTAGTTAGATTGTACGCTATGTCTAGAACTTGTTAAAAGCAGCTGATTTTATGCGGCAAATTCTTCATAATGCTGGCTAGACAGATGAAGTAGAAAGGGAAAATGGCAGAGTTAAAGCTAAATGTTGAACGTTTACAGATAGGTGTTTATGTAAAACTGCCTGTTAAATGGGGCGAGCACCCATTTATGTTCACCAGCTTCAAGATTAAAAGCCAAGACCAGATCGAAGTGATTCATAACCTCGGTTTGAAACATGTCATTGTTGTTCCTGAAAAAAGCGACAAGCCCCCCTTGCCTGCCGATCAAGAAGGAAGTGGCAACTCAAAGGCTGATAGCAAGGCGCAAGAAAAAGCCGAAAAAGCCCTTTGGGAAGAAAAGCGCGCCCGTATTGAAGAACTTAAAAACTACCGTCGCAACCTGCAAAAAGTAGAAAAAGAGTTTGACCGTTCCATGGCTCAGGTTCGCGCCGTGATGGCTAAGCTTAAGAGCCGCCCGCTAAATGCAGTGGACGACGCAACCAGCCTCATTAACAACTTAGCCGATGACTTATTGTCCGGTGAAAATGTTGTGCTTCATTTAATGAACGACAGCAAAGATGCAGATAGCTTCTATTACCATAGTCTCAACGTTTCGATCCTTGCGATGATGCTGGCTAAAGCTGCTGGTTTTTCTGAGCGCGATATTAAGATTTTAGGTTTGGCTGGCTTGTTCCATGATGTTGGGAAAATGAAGATTCCCGACAAAATACTGCGCAAGCCGGGCAAACTTACCGCTCAAGAAGCCAACCTTCTTAAGATGCACACCAAATATGGTGCAGACTTTCTTAAACTCTCTGAGACTTTGCCAGCAAAAGTAAAATTAATTGCTGAGCAGCACCACGAGTTTTTAGATGGAAGTGGCTATCCGAAGAAGTTAAAAGGTGAACAAATTGACCGTTTGTCACAATTGATTTCAGTGGTAAATGAATACGATAGCTTGTGTCATCCAAGAGATGTTAAACAAACCCGGATTCCTTTTACGGTTATCTCATATCTTTATAAGCAGCGTAAAGAACAGTTAAATACTGCAGATTTAGGTATTTTGATCCGTTTACTGGGGATTTACCCACCAGGTAGTGTGGTACAGCTTAGTTCCGGTCAAATTGGCTTGGTGATGTCTGTAAACTCAGAGCGCTTGTTATTTCCTGCAGTACAAGTCTACGATGCCAATATCCCGCGCACCGAAGCACCAATCATCGATTTAGAAGCAGCTGGCTTAACCATTGAGAAGGCTTTAAAGCCAAGTGCTCTGCCGGATGCTGTTTTTGAATACCTTAACCCCAGAGCTCGAATCTCCTACTACTTCGACCACAATAAGCGTTTGTAGCTATTTGAACTAGCAGTTGTTCTGCCCAAATCAATTGCTCCACAGTAAATTTTAGACAAAAAAAAGCCGGACCTAAGTCCGGCTTTTTAAGCTTGGTGTCTGAGTTTACTCAGCAGCTTCTTCAACTACTTCTTCAACTTCAGGACGGTCCAATAATTCAATGTATGCCATAGGAGCATTGTCGCCAGCACGGAAACCACATTTTAAAATGCGAGTATAACCGCCTGCACGTTCTTTGAATCGTGGGCCGATTTCAGCAAATAGCTTACCAACTACTTCTGCATCGCGAGTACGAGCAAAAGCTAGACGACGGTTAGCTACACTGTCATTTTTAGCCAATGTAATTAATGGCTCAACAACACGGCGAAGCTCTTTGGCTTTAGGCAATGTTGTCTTGATAACTTCATGGCGAACCAATGAACTGGCCATATTCCGGAACATAGCCTGACGATGGCTACTATTTCGGTTCAATTGACGACCACTCTGACGATGGCGCATGACCTTATCCTTCTATATTAAGACGTTAAAACCAGTGACTACTTATCAGCGATGCTAGCAGGTGGCCAGTTTTCTAGGCGCATGCCTAGAGACAAACCACGTGATGCCAATACATCTTTGATTTCTGTAAGCGACTTTTTACCCAAGTTAGGGGTTTTAAGTAGCTCAACTTCGGTACGTTGTACCAAGTCACCAATGTAATGAATCGCTTCTGCCTTCAAACAGTTAGCAGAGCGTACTGTCAACTCTAGATCATCGACAGGACGAAGCAGGATTGGATCAAACTCTGGCTTCTCTTCTTTTTCTTCAGGCTCACTTACGTCACGTAAGTCAACGAAGGCATCCAACTGCTCTGCAAGAATTGTTGCACTGCGGCGGATAGCTTCCTCTGGATCAAGAGTACCATTGGTTTCCATATCGATAACCAATTTGTCCAAGTCAGTACGTTGCTCTACACGTGCAGCTTCAACAGTATAAGCAATACGCTCTACTGGGCTGTAAGCCGCATCAGTTAGCAAACGACCAATTGGACGCTCTTCATCTTCAGAGTGAACCCGAACTGAAGCTGGTACGTAACCACGACCACGTTCAACCTTAATGCGCATGCTGATTTCAGCGTTGCTGCTAAGGTGACAAATAACGTGCTCAGGGTTAGTGATTTCGACATCAGCGTCGTGCTGAATGTCGCCTGCAACCACAGGACCTGCTCCAGACTTGGTAAGACTCAATGTTACTTCGTCTTTACCTTCTAACTTTACAGCAATACCTTTCAGGTTAAGCAAGATTTCCAAGATATCCTCTTGAACGCCTTCCTTACTGCTGTACTCATGCAACACGCCATCGATTTCTACTTCAGTTACCGCACAACCTGGCATTGAAGATAAAAGAATACGACGAAGAGCGTTACCTAAAGTGTGGCCAAAACCACGCTCTAACGGCTCAAGCGTAACCTTTGCACGAGTTGGGCTAACTTGTTCGATCTCAACTAGCCTTGGTTTTAGAAACTCTGTTACAGAACCCTGCATTGTGTCCTCTCTATAATTCAACTTTACTTAGAGTAAAGTTCGACGATCAGCTGTTCGTTAATTTCCGCAGACAAGTCAGCGCGCTCAGGTAGGCGCTTGAAAGTGCCTTCCATCTTAGTTGCGTCTACTTCTACCCACGATGCCGCTTCACGTTGTCCAGCGATTTCTAATGATGCAACGATACGCGCTTGCTTCTTAGATTTTTCGCGAACACTGATAACGTCTTCTGGTAATACCTTGTAAGAAGGAATGTTTACCACTTTACCGTTTACTAGAATAGCTTTGTGGCTAACTAGCTGACGAGCTTCAGCGCGAGTTGCACCAAAACCTACACGGTAAACAACGTTATCTAAACGACTTTCTAACAACTGCAACAAGTTTTCACCGGTGTTGCCTTTAAGGCGAGCAGCAGCTTTATAGTAGTTGCGGAATTGCTTTTCAAGAATGCCGTATAAACGACGAACTTTTTGCTTCTCACGAAGCTGTAAACCGTAGTCTGAAAGACGCGCTTTACGTGCACCGTGTTGTCCAGGTGCTGTATCCAACTTACACTTTGTGTCGATCGCACGTACACCACTTTTCAAGAAAAGATCGGTACCCTCACGACGGCTAAGTTTAAGCTTTGGACCTAAATATCTTGCCATTTTTCTTTCTCCAATCTATCCAGAAACTACACGCGGCGTTTCTTAGGTGGACGACAGCCATTGTGTGGAATCGGAGTCACGTCGGTGATGTTAGTCACACGGAAACCCGCTGCATGTAATGCACGGATTGAAGACTCACGACCAGGACCTGGGCCGTTTACAAACACTTCTACGTTCTTAAGGCCGTAGTCTTTAGCTGCTTCAGCAGCACGTTCAGCAGCAACCTGTGCAGCAAACGGAGTAGACTTACGAGAACCACGGAAACCTGAACCACCCGCGGTAGCCCAAGAAAGCGCGTTGCCCTGACGATCAGTGATAGTCACGATAGTATTGTTGAAAGAAGCATGGATATGAGCCATGCCATCAGCAACTTGTTTTTTTACGCGTTTACGAGCGCGAGTCGGAGTTTTAGCCATTATCACTCACCCCTTATTTCTTAATAGGTTTGCGAGGACCTTTACGGGTGCGCGCATTAGTTTTAGTGCGCTGACCGCGAAGGGGCAAACTGCGACGATGACGAAGTCCACGGTAACAACCGAGGTCCATCAGGCGCTTAATGTTCATTGATACTTCACGGCGTAGATCACCTTCAACGGTGAATTTAGCTACTTCGTCACGAAGTTTATCGATTTGTGTTTCGTCAAGTTCTCTGATCTTAACATCTTCAGCGATACCAGCTGCCGCACAGATTTTCTGTGAACGGGTTAAGCCAATGCCGAAGATTGCAGTTAAAGCAATAACTGCGTGCTTCTGATCAGGAATGTTAATGCCGGCTATACGGGCCATTGGCACACTCCTATTTTTCGTGTTAAACGAAGGCCATCTGTGAAAAGCCCGTAAGGATACTCAACAGATGACCACATTGCAAATAATATTGTCTTGAAATCTACTAACTAGCCTTGGCGCTGTTTATGCTTTGGCTCACTGCAAATTACACGCACAACACCGTTGCGCTTAATAACTTTACAGTTACGGCAGATTTTCTTAACGGATGCACGTACTTTCATTGCTATCTCCGCGAAAGTTAAAGTCCAATCTCAAGGGCGGCCTATCGGCCGTAACCTTTAAGATTAGCTTTTTTCAGAACCGAACCATATTGATGAGACATCAAATGGGTTTGGACCTGAGCCATAAAGTCCATGATAACCACCACTACAATAAGTAGCGAAGTACCACCGAAGTAGAACTGAACGTTCATTCCGATCATCATAAACTCAGGAATTAAACATACAAACGTGATGTACAAAGCACCAGCTAGGGTTAAACGAGTCATCACCTTGTCGATGTATCGCGAGGTTTGCTCACCAGGGCGAATACCCGGAATGAACGCACCACTCTTCTTCAAGTTATCTGCTGTTTCGCGAGGGTTAAATACCAACGCAGTATAGAAGAAGCAGAAGAAGATAATGGCTGCTGCATACAAGAACACATATAACGGTTGCCCAGGTTGTAAGGTTAGTGACAGGTCAGATAAGAAAGATAAACCTTCGTTTTGACCGAACCACTGCGCCAACGTGCCAGGGAACAGAATAATACTTGAAGCAAAAATAGCTGGGATAACACCCGCCATGTTTACCTTAAGTGGTAAATGTGTGCTTTGCGCAGCAAACACTTTGCGACCTTGTTGGCGTTTTGCATAGTTAACAACGATACGTCGTTGTCCACGTTCTACAAATACCACAAAGAAGGTCACCGCAAATACAAGAGCAACGATGAACAAGAGTAACAACAAATGCAACTCTCCTTGACGCGCCTGCTCAGCCGTCTGACCGATTGCAGAAGGCAATCCTGCCACAATACCAGCAAAAATCAGAATCGAAATCCCGTTGCCAATACCGCGTTCAGTAATTTGCTCACCTAACCACATTAGGAACATTGTTCCCGTTACCAAGCTAACCACCGCAGTGAAATAGAATGGTAGACCTGGGTTGATTACCAGACCAGCCATCATATTTGGTAAGCCAGTAGCTATACCAATAGCTTGGAAGGTTGCTAGAACCAGTGTGCTATAACGCGTGTATTGACTAATTTTACGTCGACCCGACTCGCCTTCCTTTTTAAGTTCGGCAAGTGTTGGGTGAACAACAGTCAATAACTGGATGATAATCGATGCCGAAATATACGGCATGATACCTAACGCGAAAATAGACGCACGTGAAAGTGCACCACCTGAAAACATATTAAACATTTCCAGAATGGTACCTTTCTGCTGGTCAAACAACGCGGCCAGTACAGCGGCATCAATCCCAGGTAACGGCACAAAGGAGCCGGCTCGGAACACAATAATGGCTCCAAGCACAAATAATAAACGACTCTTAAGCTCGCTTAAGCCGCCTTGTGCACTTGCTGATGCTGTTCCTGGATTCTTAGCCATGTTTTGTACTATTCCTCGATTTTACCGCCAGCAGCTTCAATTGCTGCCAGTGCGCCTTTAGTTACACGCAGGCCACGTAAGGTAACTGGTGCTTTTACTTCGCCAGATAGTACTACTTTTGCAAACTTAATGTTGCGAGTAATAAGACCAGCAGCCTTCAAAGCGTCCAAATCTACCACGTCAGCAGTAACTTTAGCTAGCTCGCTAGTGCGAACTTCAGCAGTTACCATTGATTTACGTGAAGTAAAACCAAATTTAGGCAAACGTTGTTTCAAAGGCATTTGACCGCCTTCGAAACCTGGGCGAACACTACCGCCAGAACGAGACTTCTGACCTTTGTGACCGCGACCACCAGTTTTACCTAAACCAGAACCAATACCACGACCTACACGCTTAGCATTTGGCTTAGAGCCAGCTGCTGGAGAAAGAGTATTCAAACGCATGATTATTCTCCCTCAACCTTAACCATGTAAGAAATTTTATTAATCATACCGCGAACACAAGGAGTATCCTCTAGTTCTACAGTGTGGTTAATGCGACGAAGACCTAGACCAGTTAAGGTCGCACGGTGCTTAGGCAAACGCCCGATACCGCTTTTAGTCTGTGTTACTTTAATTTTGTTCGACATGGCTTATTACCCCAGAATTTCTTGGACGCTTAGGCCACGCTTCGCAGCAACGTCTTGTGGAGAATGCATATTCTCAAGAGCGTCGATAGTAGCGCGAACAATGTTAATTGGGTTAGTAGAACCGTATGCCTTAGACAATACGTTCTGCACACCCGCAACTTCTAGAACAGCACGCATCGCACCACCGGCAATAATACCAGTACCCTCTGATGCAGGTTGCATGTAAACACGCGACCCAGAGTGGCGACCCTTAATAGGATGCTGAAGTGTAGTGCCTCTCAGCTGTACACTTGTAAGGTTACGACGCGCTTTTTCCATTGCTTTTTGAATAGCAGCTGGAACTTCGCGAGCTTTACCATAACCAAACCCTACGCGACCGTTACCGTCACCCACTACTGTTAGAGCAGTGAAACTGAAGATACGACCACCTTTAACTACTTTTGACACACGGTTTACAGCGATAAGCTTTTCGTTCAGATCACTACCGGCTTGTGCTTCAAATTTAGACATGACTCACTCCTTAGAACTGAAGACCAGCTTCACGTGCTGCTTCTGCAAGCGCAGCTACGCGGCCGTGGTACTTAAAGCCTGAACGGTCGAAAGCTACAGATGTAACGCCTTTCTCAGCAGCACGTTCAGCGATTGCTTTACCTACTGCAGTAGCGGCAGCTACATTGCTTAAACTTTCAAGACCGTTAGCAACGGCTTTATCTACTGTTGATGCTGCGGCAATAACCTGTGCATCAGGTGCAATCACCTGCGCGTAAATATGGCGCGGAGTACGGTGAATCACCAGGCGGGTTTTACCCAACTCTTGCATAGCTTTGCGAGTGCGTGTTGCACGACGCAGACGAGCAATTTTCTTTTCCATAGTGTTAACCTACTTCTTCTTAGCCTCTTTACGGCGAACATTTTCGTCAGAGTAACGAACACCTTTACCTTTGTAAGGCTCTGGTGGACGGAACGCGCGAATGTCTGCTGCTACCTGACCAACAACTTGCTTATCAGCACCTTTCAGTACGATTTCAGTTTGTGATGGACACTCTGCTGTAACACCTTCTGGTAAGGTGTATTCTACAGGGTGAGAAAAACCTAAAGTAAGGTTAACTACCGAGCCTTTTACAGCTGCACGGTAACCAACACCTAAAAGAGTCAGTTTTTTCTCAAACCCGTCTGTAACGCCAACAACCATGTTGTTGCTAAGAGCACGAGCTGTACCCGCTTGTGCTGAAGAACCACCTTCAACAACAGCAAATTTCAATTCGTTTTCTTCTTTCGTTACAACAACTGCGTCATTAAAAACGCGAGTCAATGTACCTTTGCTACCTTTAACCGTTAATTCTTGGCCGTTGATATTTACTTCAACGCCAGCAGGAATTGTAACGGGAGCCTTGGCTACGCGAGACATATTACCTACCTCCGGTTAAGCTACGTAACAGACGATTTCACCGCCCATGCCAGCTTTACGTGCTGCACGGTCAGTCATTACGCCTTTAGATGTAGAAACGATTGCAACGCCAAGGCCACCCATAACTTTAGGTAGGTCTTTAGCACCTTTATAAATGCGTAGGCCTGGACGGCTTACACGTTCAATCTTTTCAATAACTTTTTTACCTTCAAAATACTTGAGGGTAACTTCTAATGACTTTTTCACGTCACCAGTCACAGCGTATCCTGTGATGTAACCTTCTTCTTGCAACAAGTTAGCAATTGCCACTTTTACTTTAGATGAAGGCATAACAACAGATACTTTATTTGCTGATTGACCGTTGCGAACGCGAGTCAACATATCTGCAATAGGATCTTGCATGCTCATAATCGTTTACTCCGTAATTAAGTGGATTACCAACTGGCTTTCTTAAGGCCAGGAACCTCACCGCGCATCATAGCTTCACGCAATTTAATACGGCTTAGGCCGAATTTGCGTAGGTAGCCATGTGGACGGCCAGTTACGTTACAGCGGTTACGCTGACGAGACCGACTTGAATCACGAGGTAACGATTGCAATTTTAACACTGCGTCCCAACGCTCTTCATCAGAGCTGTTCACGCTGCTAATAATCGCTTTAAGCGCAGCGCGCTTTTCCGCGAAGCGAGCAACGGCTTTTTCACGTTTCACTTCACGAGCTTTCATTGATTGTTTAGCCATAACTAACTCTACCTTACTTACGGAATGGGAAGTTAAAGGCAGCCAGCAGAGCGCGGCCTTCCTCGTTGGTTTCGGCAGTAGTAGTGATAGTAATATCCATACCACGAACCTTATCAACTTTGTCATAATCGATTTCAGGGAAGATGATTTGCTCACGTACACCCATGCTGTAATTACCACGGCCATCGAATGACTTAGCATTCAAACCACGGAAATCTCGAACACGAGGAATAGCGATCGAAATCAAACGCTCTAAAAACTCCCACATACGCTCACCGCGTAGAGTCACTTTACAACCAATTGGGTATCCATCACGGATTTTGAAGCCTGCTACAGATTTACGAGCTTTGGTAGTAAGTGGTTTTTGACCTGAGATAGCTGCTAGATCAGCAATTGCGTGCTCTAGTACTTTCTTGTCATTAACCGCTTCACCCACACCCATGTTAAGGGTGATTTTCTCAATCCGAGGGACTTGCATGATGGATTTGTAACCGAACTCCTTTAAGAGTTCAGGCGTTACAGTTTCCTTATATAGGTCATGCAGTTTCGCCATCGTTAACTCCAGTTACTTTACAATTTCATTAGACGATTTGAATACACGAACTTTTTTGTCGTCTTCAAATCGAAAACCAACGCGATCAGCCTTGCCAGTGGCAGGGTTAAAAATCGCTACGTTTGATGCATCAAGGGCCGCTTCTTTCTCAACAATACCGCCTGCTTCACCCAATTGTGGGTTTGGCTTTTGGTGCTTCTTGATCACGTTCACGCCTTCAACGAATAGTTTACCTGTAGATAAAACTTTGGTTACGCTACCGCGTTTGCCTTTGTCTTTACCTGCAATAACTATTACTTCATCGCCTTTTTGGATTTTATTAGCCATTTTGGACTCCTTAAAGTACTTCTGGCGCTAGAGACACAATTTTCATGAACTGTTCGTTGCGCAGTTCACGTGTCACAGGACCAAAGATACGAGTACCAATAGGCTGATTGTTTGCATTCAAAATAACCGCTGCATTGCGGTCAAAACGAATTACAGAACCATCAGGACGACGTACGCCTTTTCTAGTACGCACTACCACAGCATTCATTACGTCACCTTTCTTAACTTTACCGCGAGGAATTGCTTCCTTAACAGTAACTTTAATGATGTCGCCAATTCGTGCATAACGGCGGTGCGAACCACCTAGGACCTTAATACACTGTACAAGGCGCGCGCCGGAATTGTCCGCCACGTCCATAGTAGATTGCATTTGGATCATTTCAGTGCTCCGCTATATATTACAACTGACCCCAGCAATTAGCGCTGAGATCTCTGGCTGCCTAATTAAAGGGCGCGAAATTATAACACCCTAATTTTTTAATTGGTAGGATTGTCTAAATTTTGTTTAATTTAATTAAAAAAACAATAATAAACAAATAGTTACCATGAAAGCTGCATTCGAAAAACAGCTAAAAAGAGGCTAATTTCGCATTTAGGTTATTAGAGTTGAAGCGATTTGCCCCAACCTAATCAGATAAACCGACCAACAATTGGCCGATAAAAACAAAAAAGCCCAGCAATAGTGCCGGGCTTAATTGAATATGGTGCTGATAGGCAGATTCGAACTGCCGACCTCACCCTTACCAAGGGTGCGCTCTACCAACTGAGCTATATCAGCGAAATAAAAACCCAGCTATAAGCTGGGTTTTTAAATTGAGAGCCTGGCAGTGACCTACTTTCACATGGGGAAGCCCCACACTATCATCGGCGCAGTTGCGTTTCACTTCTGAGTTCGGCATGGAATCAGGTGGGTCCACAACGCTATTGCCACCAGGCAAAAACTGTTGTCTTTAACATTCGAAAAAGCTGAAACATCTCATGAGTACAACAAGTATTCATGGTTTCTAAATAAGGTATCTATAAGCAACACCCTTTAGGTGTTGTATGGTTAAGCCTCACGGGTAATTAGTACAAGTTAGCTCAATGCCTCACAGCACTTACACACCTTGCCTATCAACGTTGTAGTCTCCAACGGCCCTTCAGAGGACTTAAAGTCCTAGTGAGAATTAATCTCGAGGCCTGCTTCCCGCTTAGATGCTTTCAGCGGTTATCAGTTCCGAACGTAGCTACTGGGCAATGCTATTGGCATAACAACCCAAACACCAGCGGTTCGTCCACTCCGGTCCTCTCGTACTAGGAGCAGCTCCCCTCAATTCTCAAACGCCCACGGCAGATAGGGACCGAACTGTCTCACGACGTTCTAAACCCAGCTCGCGTACCACTTTAAATGGCGAACAGCCATACCCTTGGGACCGACTTCAGCCCCAGGATGTGATGAGCCGACATCGAGGTGCCAAACACCG